>CBDVAV010000021.1:0-16985 GCA_965372055.1 uncultured bacterium
GCTAAACTTGAAGCTAATGGCTCAAGAATTAGATTTTCAATCTCCAAACCTGCCCGCCTGACACATTTATTGATGTTATTAATGGCATTGGTTTGTGCAGTGATGATATGAAAATCAGCTTCCAGTTTAATCCCCGACATTCCTACCGGATCCTTAATCCCCTCTTCATAATCCACTATATAATCCTGTGGCATCACGTGAATTATCTCACTGCCAGGTGGGATTACTATCCGGTACATGTCATTGGTAAGACGGTTTACATCTTCAATAGTGATCTCATCATCAGTTGTTGCCCTGGTGATACCGCCGTGGTGGATTGAGCTCTTGATATGCTGTCCGGCGATACCAACGTTCACAACCCTGATGTCGATACCAGATTGAGCCTCAGCTTCCTTGATTGCCTTTTCAATGGCATTGATGGTTTTGTCGATGTTGGTGACAATTCCCCGGATCACGCCATCGGAAACTGCTTTGCCCATACCTAAAACCTCAAGCTTGCCAAACTCGTTCTTTCTGCCGACTATAGCACAGATTTTGGTAGTCCCAATGTCCAAGCCGACAACAATTTTTTGGTCTTCCATGGTTTATTTTGTTTATAGTTAGTTACTTGTTTATTTAATTAGTGTTGTTGTGTTTATGTGTTGTTGTGTTATGTGTTTATGTGTTATGATCATTCATTTAGATTTTAAATATTTTATAAGCCCTAAAGTCAATTTGCGGTGGTTATCCACCTTAAGGTGTAAATCAATCAATTCATCTTGTTTAAGATATTTAAGGTCTTCCAGCAGATAAAGCATACTCTTTACCTCCGAAGAGGAACTTTGGGAATAATCAAGAAACTTTATAAAATCCTTCCTGCTGAATCTAGCAAATCCCTCAGCAATGTTGTTCATAGTTGAAAGTGCTGCCCGTCTCAACTGAGAATGAAGTGACCAATCCTTTAAATTATCAATACCAATCAAGAACACACTTTTTGCAAGATCTCTTGCATTTTGCCAACATTTCAAATCCTCAAATTTGTCGACTTTATTCATTCTCTAACATTTTTCACTAAACACTTCAACACTTTAACACTTTAACACTTTAACACTTTAACACTTTAACACTTCAACACTTCAACACTTCAACACTTCAACACTTCAACACCTTCCACATTAACACCCATTTTACTCACAAATAATTTGGTCTTTAAATTTTAAACTCACCCGCGAATAATAGTTCCATCCTTTGCGGGGCAATATCTTTTTATAAAATATTTCAAGGTTCCTAAATTTCACCTCTATGTTTTCAGGCTTTCCAAATTCTATTTGTTGCTTGGTAACCTGTGGTTGCATGTTGATATCGCCAGATGGAAGAATCTCTATGCCTGCTATCTGGGCTTTCCAGAAATCATCCATTGAAATAAATTTTATTAATTTGAAAAGTTGTTCCCCATATTCAGAATCATGAATATTCCCCATTGACAATGATTCTTGGTGATCTCCACTGAGTAGCAATACCCGGGATGTATATTTATCAGAAACTGGCAAAATGGTGCCATCCCACGTTATGTAATCATCTGTATTGTCGGAATTGAGAACCCTGGCAACAGGCCGCCTTTGAGTAGCATTTATGATGATGTTAGCTTTGAGGTCCTTAAATATTTCAACTTCTTTGATGTATTTTTCTTTTCGAACCTTTCTTTCCAGAGTCCTCAGATCAATAGATGATAATGATGCATTCATCATTTCCCCACCCTCAGAAGCTCCAATTAGTCTTAATATGTCATTTTCGTCTACAAAAAAATTATCAAATTGATTGTCAAGATGGATCACTACTTTATTAATTGATTTTGCTTTGTGCTTTTTGTTTACAAAACCAATAGCAGCAAAAATCAAGGATAGGACCAGTGCTGATTTAACACCACTAATAAACCTTTTCTTAATATGGATTCTTCTCACGACAGTCTTAGTTTTAAAGGTTCTACAAACTGATCTATGTCCCCGGCGCCAATGGTAACCAAGAGCTCAGGGTTCAACTGAGACACCTTATTGATCATATCAGATCCGGATAAAAGCCATTTATCCTCTATTTCAACATCTTCGAAAATTATTTCAGAACTTACCCCTGGTATTGGTTCTTCCCTGGCTGGGTAAATATCCATCAGCACTAATGCATCTGCCAGGGACAAGCTTTTACTAAATTCAGCAGCAAAGTCTTTTGTTCTGGAAAATAAATGAGGTTGAAATACAGCCGTAATTTTCTTTTCTGGGTACAATGCCCTTACTGATTCCAGGAATGATTCGATCTCGACCGGGTGATGGGCATAATCATCGATAAAAATTCTTTGATCGCTGCGAATGATGTACTCAAATCTTCTTTTTACTCCACTGTAAGTACCAATCGCGGTTTTTATATCCTCTGCCGAAACTCCCAATCCCAGTGTTACCGCAATTGCTGCTATTACATTTTCAACATTATGGTAACCGGGAACTTGTAATGATAATTCGTGAATTGTCCCAATCCCATTAACATAGTCAAATTCAAACTTGCCCTCTTTGATTTTTAAATTTTCAGCCCTGATCTCACTCTCATCCAGGCTATATTTCCTGTAGTTGATTAAAAAGTCTTCGCCAATATCATTGACTACTTTCTGATTGATAACCACTCGCCCCTCGGAGCTTGTCTTATTGATAAATTCCTTGAATGAGTTTTCCATTTCATGCTTATCCCCATAGATATCCAAGTGATCGGCATCTATTGATGTGATAACAGATACATCGGGATTTAACTTTAAGAATGACCTGTCAAATTCATCCGCTTCAACAACTGCAATGGTTTCGTTATTAATGTCTCCATTGGTGATGAAATTGCTGCCATAATTAGTTGAAACCCCTCCCACGAAGGCTACCATTTGCTTACCTGCACTTTTCAAAATATGGGCGATTATGCTGGAGGTAGTGGTTTTTCCATGTGTCCCTGCTACTGCTACAGTATAAAACTGGTCAGTAAGCCTACCCAGAACCTCAGACCTTTTCTCAATAACATATCCATGATCTGAGAAATATGAAAGCTCTTGATGGTCCGATGGTATAGCTGGCGTGTAAACCACCAGCACCCTGGTTCTGTCGGAAGTAATATCTTCCGTGATATTATCGATTGAATCTTCAAAATGAATTTTTATACCTTCTTCAATCAATTGGTTGGTTAATGGCGTTGATGTCCGATCATATCCCAGCACTTTTTTGCCCATCATATTAAACCATCTTGCCAGGGCACTCATACCTATGCCTCCAATCCCGATAAAATAAACAATATGTATGTCGTCAAATTTCAATTTAATAACTGGGTTATTTCCTGAACTATATCTTCTGTAGCCTTCGGTCTTCCTTCCTTTAAAATATTCTCCTTAAGCTTTGTTTGTCTGTCTTGATCATCCAATAATCGTAACGCATCTTTCACCAGTTTATCTTTGGCATCTTTATCCGTAATCAACAAGGCAGCATCTTTATCAACCAGGTATTGGGCATTTTTCGTTTGATGATCTTCCGCAACATTTGGTGAGGGGACAAATATCACAGGTTTGCCAGCCACTGCCAGTTCAGCCATTGTTAATGCCCCGGCCCTGGAAACAACCACATCGGCTACGGCATAAGCCAAGTCCATCTTTTCTATGAATTTATTGATCCTGATGTTGGTCTGATCAACTTCTGACATTCGATCAACCATTTCATCGTGATAAAGTTTTCCGGTTTGCCATACCAATTGAATGTTAGCATTTACTATTTCGTCGATATTTTTAACGATGCTTTCATTGATGGTCCTGGCCCCAAGGCTTCCACCCAATACTAAAAGAGTTTTCATTTTGGGGGTCAGATTGAAATACTCCATTGCCGGTGATCTTTTCGGATAAACATCCAGGATATCCCCTCTCACGGGATTACCTGTTAATTGTATCTTTTCTTTTGGAAAGTATTTATCCATTCCCCCAAAGGCAACACATATTTTGCTTACTCTTTTAGCTAAGAATTTATTGGTAATTCCTGCATGTGAGTTTTGCTCTTGAATAATACAAGGTATTTTCTTTCTTGTCGCCTGGTACAATATTGGTGCTGATGCATATCCCCCAAAACCTATCACAGCATGGGGCTTTACTTTTCTAAGTATGTTATTAGCAGATATCAGGCTTGCTATAATTTTGAAGGGGAGCAGTAAATTCTGCACTGTGACTCTTCTTTGCATCCCACTTATCCATAACCCTATGATCTCGAAGCCTGCCTCTGGGACTTTGATCATTTCCATTTTCCCCTGAGCACCAACAAAGAGAATAACAGTCCCTGGATATAGTTCCATGATCTTTCGGGCCACGGCAATTGCAGGATAAATATGCCCTCCTGTTCCTCCTCCACTAATAATAAATCGATATGGTTTTTTTGTATTGATAATTAAATTATTTATGCTGCTTTAGCAATATTTTTTATTTCTCCAATATTTGAATTCCACGTTTCGTCAACTTCCCCTCGGCTAACACTAATAATAATGCCTAGGGAAACCCCTGTAAACAACAATGATGTTCCACCCATACTCACCAGTGGTAATGTTAAACCTGTAATTGGACCTAGTCCTACCGCAACACCCATGTTTACCATTGCCTGTACAACAAGAGCAAAACTTAATCCTGCCGAAAGTAATCCTCCATATGCTCTTTGACTGTTAGCTACAGCAATCATCCCTCGGTATAAAAGTGCCAAGTATAACAGTATCACTACTACTCCTCCTACCATCCCATACTCTTCAATAATGATTGCATAAATGAAATCTGAATAAGCATTGGGCAGTAAATGCCTTTGATCACTATGACCGGGTCCCTTCCCCAATAAACCACCACTGGCAATAGCCATGTATGATTGTTCAGCCTGGTATGGGATTTCCGTGGGGTTCAAAAAGTTTTTTACCCGATTGAATGCGGTGTCCCCTCGTTGGCCAAAAGTAAGTGCTGCTGTTCCAGCCAAAATCCCTACAATTACTAACATAGCCAGGTATTTAATGGGAACCCGCCCAATAAACATCAAGAGCATACAGGTAGCAAAAAGCAATATTGCAGACGACATATTGGCCATTCCTATCAATCCACAAATAACCCCGCACCATAACAGGATGGGGATTAATGAATCCTTGAAATCTTCGATATTCTGTTGACGTTTCGAAAGCATGGCTGCCAGGCTGGCAATTAATGCAAGTTTGGCTAGGTCAGAAGGTTGAAATACCTGGTTCACAATTGGAATATGTATCCAACGTGAGGCTTCATCAATACTTACCCCCGAATTCCAAGCATAAAGTAAAAGGGGTATGGATATCCACAATGCCAATTTAGAGAGTTTTGCATAGTAACGATAGTCAATTTTATGGGCCGCCCACATTGCCAGCAAACTGAGAATCACCAGGAAAGTGTGTTTAAAAAGATAATATTCAGTGTTCCCGTCCATTACTCTATAAGCAAGTGATCCGGCTGCAGAGTATACTACAACAATACTCAAAAGGGATAAAGCGAACAAGATCAACCATATCACTGGATCCCCTTGCAAATGTTTGTCTGTCCATTGTTTAAACATATTCATCTAATTTTGCCCTGTTTCATATTTACATTTTCTTACAGCTTCTTTAAAACTATCCCCTCTATGTTCATAATTATCAAACAAATCAAAGCTGGAACAAGCTGGTGATAACAGAACTACCCCTCCCTTATCAGTGTGATCAAAAGCTATTCTAACTGCTTCATTTACATCGGTGGTTTCAAAAATATCCTCGATCACCCCTGTAAATGATTCCATGAGTTTTATATTATCCTTTCCTAAACACACCAGTGCCTTTACATTTTTTTGTACAGTTTCAGTGACCAGGCTATAATCATTTCCTTTATCTATTCCTCCGGCTATCCAGGTGATCTGATCATAACTCTGCAAAGCTTTCAGTACAGATTCAACATTAGTGGCTTTCGAATCATTTATAAAGCTTACTCCGTTGATGTCACAGACAACTTCCATTCGATGTGGGGCATTTTTAAACGATGGAATTGCAGCCACAATTTGACTAAATTCAGCTCCAACTAATAATGAAGTTAGAATAGCTGCCATGGCATTGGATAAATTGTGATCCCCATTGATAGGAATTATAGAAGATGACAGCACCTTTGCTTCCTCACCAATATTAAAATGCAGATCTTCTTCAATAATATGTGCCCCTTTCTCCAGTTGGCTGGCAATTGAAAACGGATAATGGATACCCTTGAAGTCACCATTTTGTATTTTTTCCTTGATTATCTGGTCATCATAATTAAAGACAAAAGCATCATTTTCTGTTTGATTGTTTGCAACCCTGAACTTAGAATCTACATACTTGCTAAAATCATTATCGTACCGATCCAGGTGATCGGGGGTGATATTGAGTAAAATACTTACATCAGCTTTGAAGTCCGTTAATCCATCTAATTGGAAACTGCTTATTTCAATCACATAAACATCATTGTCGCTTTCTGATACCTGCTTTGCAAAACTGTTGCCTATATTCCCTGCCAGGCCAACATTTATCTTTGCATTTTTTAGCAAATGATAAATCAGCAATGTTGTTGTGGATTTACCATTGGTGCCTGTTACTGCAATTATTTTGGCATCTGTATAGCGGTAGGCAAATTCAAGTTCAGAAATCACATTGATATTATTTTCAATTAATGCCTCTATCACGGGGGCATTGTCAGGTATTCCCGGGCTTTTAATTACCTCTTTGCTTTGTAAAATAATTTCCAGACTGTGTTTTCCTTCTTCGTACTCAATTCCATTCTCTTCCAGCACATTCTTATAGGATTCATTTATGCTTCCCGAATCTGAAACAAATGGATGCAAGCCTTTGGCTTTCGCTAAAAGCGCAGCACCTACACCGCTTTCCCTTGCTCCCAATATGATTACCCTTTTAGTCATTTATCTCAGTTTCAAAGTGGCCAAGCTAAGGATAGCAAGTAGTACCCCGCAAATCCAGAACCTTGTCACAATTTTAGATTCGTGTATTTCAAGTTTTTGATAATGATGATGAAGGGGGGACATTTTAAAAATCCGCTTTCCTTCACCGTATTTCTTCCTTGTGTATTTGAAGTATGAAACCTGAAGTATAACTGAAAGATTTTCTATCAGGAATATGCCACATAATACAGGGATCAACAATTCTTTTCTGATGATCAGGGCCAAAACAGCAATGACCCCACCTAATGACAGGCTTCCGGTATCTCCCATAAATACCTGGGCCGGATAGGCATTGTACCATAAAAACCCAATGCATGCCCCCACTAAAGCAGTACAAAATATTACTAACTCACCGGTGTTGGGGATGTACATAATATTGAGATAATTGGAAAAGTCCACCCTGCCGGAAACGTAAGCCAAAACTGCCAAGGTCAAAGCTATTATTGCCGTTGTCCCAGCCGTGAGGCCATCTATGCCATCAGTAATATTTGCACCATTGGAAACAGCAGCAACCACCAATAGCACAACCAATATGTAGACTACCCAGGTATATCCTTTACCAAGAAAGGGGAATATACCCTCGTAGTCCAATTCATTGTTCTTGAAGAATGGGATGGTTGTTTTAGTGGATTTAACATCCCGATAGTCACTAATTGAAGATTGCTCAACATTTGCAACCATTTCTGTTTGGGGTGTGTCCGAGAATTCCCTGACTACCACATCTTTATGGAAGTAAAGGGTAAAGCCAACTATCAACCCAAGCCCTATCTGCCCGAATATTTTAAATCTCCCGCCCAGTCCTTGTTTACTTTTCTTAAAGATTTTGATGTAATCATCAAGAAAACCTATTAATCCCATCCAAACTGTAGAGATTATCAATAAAATGATATAGATATTGTCAAGTTTGGCCAATAAGATTGTAGGGATAAGGATTGCACCAATAATAATAATACCACCCATTGTCGGGGTACCTTTTTTCTCCATTTGGCCTTTCAGTCCCAGATCGCGGATTGTTTCACCAAGCTGCTTCTTTCGAAGAAATTCTATTAAAGGCTTTCCGAAAGTTATGGTGATTAACAATGAAAGGGCCATGGCCAAACCTGAACGGAAGGAGATATATTGAAATACCCCTGCTCCAATCAGGTCAAACTCCCTATCCAAATAGTTAAACAAATAATAAAGCATATTAATTGGCCATTAGGTCTAACATATCCTTTAGAATTACCTTGTCATCAAACGGGTGTTTAACACCTGCTATATCCTGATACTTTTCATGACCTTTCCCTGCAACCAAAATGATATCATTTTCCTCGGCCATTAAGCAAGCTGTTTTTATGGCCTCGGTCCGGTCTTTTATTACCAGCATTTTCTTTTTATCAGATACGCTCACTCCTTCCTTCATATCCCTTAATATTTCGTCAGGATTTTCATTCCTTGGATTGTCCATGGTTAGGATCACTTTGTTACTCAGCCCACATGCAATGGAAGCCATAATCGGCCGTTTTGTTTTATCGCGTTCACCACCACAGCCCACTACAGTTATCACGTTTTCATTACCAGTTCTAAATGCACTGATTGTATTCAGAACATTTTTTAAGGCATCCGGTGTGTGGGCATAATCAACAATTGCCATAACCTTTGTTCCTGATTTGATTTGTTCAAACCTTCCAGGTGCGGGGTCAACATCAGAAAGGAATTTTAGGATTTTATCACTGTCCTCCCCAATAAGAATTGCCGTGCCATATGCTGCAAGTAAATTGTAGGCATTAAACTCACCGATCAACTTGAACCAAACACTTGTATTATCAATTTCCAATTCCAGTCCCTGAATGGTATTGGATATAATTTTACCCTTGAATTCGCTGGGGTTTTTAAGTGAAAAAGTGCTCTTCAAACCCTTGGTGTTTTGCAGCACAATTTTCCCTCTTCTGTCATCGGCATTAGCAAGGCCAAATGCCGATGATGGCAGGTCATCAAATATTTTTTTCTTTGCTTTGATATAAGCGTCAAATGTTTGATGATAGTCTAAATGATCATGTGAGACATTGGTGAATACAACTCCTGTAAATTTTAAACCGGCCACTCTCTCCTGTTCAATGGCATGTGAACTGGCCTCCATAAAACAGTGGGTACAACCTTTTTCAACCATTTCCAGGAGAAGCTGATTTATTTGTAGTGCATCTGGTGTTGTGTAGTCCGCTTTATATACTTGGTCATTTATTTTAATATTAACAGTCGAAATCAATCCAACACCATAGTTGAAATTCCTGAATAAATCATATAGAATGGTGGTTACCGATGTTTTGCCATTTGTACCTGTAACACCTATCAGTATTAACTTCCCGCTAGGATTTCTATAGAAATTTGAAGCAATTATGCCTAAGGCCCTTGCGCTGTTTTTTACGGCTATATAGGTAATCCCTGGTTTTGTCTTCACAGGAATTCTTTCACAAACTATAGCCTTTGCACCACTTTTTATGGCCTTTTCAATAAAAGTATGTCCGTCACTTCGAGTCCCTTTCACGGCTACGAATACCGACCCTTGCACTGCCTTGCGGGAATCAAAATCAACTTGCTTTATATCGATATCTGATGATCCTGAAATGGAGGTCATAGATACTTCCTTCAATATGTCGTTCAATGTTGGCACTATCCTAATATCAATTTTATCTCTTCACCTTTAACTATTTTGGTCCCTGGTATTTGAGATTGTTTTTTTACCCTGCCTTTACCTTCTGTAGTTACCTTTAATCCTTTGTTCTCCATCACATATATTGCATCCCGTAAGGTCATGCCAGTGACATCAGGAATTAAAGCCTGGGTGAATTTTTTATCTTTCCAAAGGACTGAATTACTACTTCTTTTTGTTTTTACCCACAATTCTTCAGATTCAGAATGGTTGGATATTCCCAACTCATTGCAGATCATTTTTAATTCTGATTGCAGCCCTGATTGTATCACTGGAAAAACCCCGATTTCCCTTCTAAAATCATCGGCCAAGGGTTTGTGCATATCTATATTGCTGGCATAGACTTTATCAGCTACTTCCTTGAAAACGGGGGCAGCTACATTGCTGCCATATTGACGAAATCCTTTGGGGTTTTCTATCACCACAATACAAGAAAACAATGGTTCATCCGCAGGAAAATAGCCAACGAACGAGGTCATGTACTTTTTTGAATGCCGGCCATTTTTCAATAATTGGGCTGTACCCGTTTTACCTGCTATTTTATAATGCTTATTATTAATGTTTTTCGCAGTTCCATTTTGCACTACCCCTTCCAGGAGAGACCTGATTTTCCTTAATGTTTCTTCTGAGGCTATTCTCTTCCTTATTGTTTCGGTATTAAATTCCTCAACTATTTTATCGGTTCTTTTAATTGATTTTACAATGATAGGTTTGATCATTCTACCATCATTTGCAACCGCATTATAAAGTGTTAAAATATGCAGGGGAGTTAGTTCCAAGCCATAGCCATAAGCCATCCACTGCAAGGATATTCCACTCCACTGATCTGGTTTTTCAATATTGGGAACACCTTCTCCAATCATCTGAAAACCTATCGCCTCAGTGAGCTTCATGTTTTCCAGATATTGATAAAACCGATTGGGATTGGCACCAAACTGCCTTTCAACCAGCTTTGCCATCGCCACGTTGGAAGATTTCTCAAAAGCTTCCCTGATGGTGATGGTCCCATACCCTCCCTCTTCGTGATCCCTAACTACATTATCATACACATTATATGTGCCATCCCCTGTTTCTATTGAATCCTCTAATGAGATTTCATTTTCCTCAAGCAGGGCAATCATTGTTGCCAACTTGAAGGTAGAGCCAGGTTCCCTCAATCCATTTCTTCCTACAGCGTAATTGTATGTTTCGGCATACTTGCCATTGCGGGTTTTACTCAGGTTTGATATGGCTTTTATCTCCCCGGTTTTAACATGCATCAATACCAGTGTACCATAATCAGCATTGTGGTTCTCAAGTGCCCTTAGTAGTGCAGATTCAGCAACATCCTGGAGATTGACATCAATTGTAGTTTGGAGATCCAAACCGTCTACAGGCCTTATATCAGATCCATCTCTAACAGGTTTCCAACTACCCCCGGACATTTTTCTAAAAAGTGCTTTGCCATCACTGCCCGCGAGCTTACTATTGAAGCTATATTCCAATCCAGCACCTTCATGATTTTCATTTACATATCCGATTGTTCTAGTTGCCAGATATGAAAATGGAAGAAAACGCCTTTCGACTTTTTCAAAGAGTGCACCGCCTTTCATCCTGCCATATTTTAAAATCGGCCATTGCTCCATTTTCTTCTTTTCCTGGTAATTAATTTGCTTTCTACTAAGCAGAATGTATTTTTTTCCTGAAACCCTGGCATTGGTGATGAGCCTTTTATAATCGCTTGGGGATTTATCCCCAAAATATGTCGCCAGTTTAATGGTCAAAGTATCAATTTCGAGCTGGAATATTTCATCAGCTAGCCGCGAAGGATCCAGTGCAACTTTATAGTAAGGGACGGAAGTTGCCAATAGGCTTCCATTGTCAGAAAAGATATTACCACGAGGTGCTTTTAGGGCAATATATTGAAGCCCGGTTTGTGCAGCCCGCGTATTCCATTTTTCACCCTCTATCACCTGTAGATCTATAATCTTATATATTATAGCCAGGGCAAAACAGAATACCACCAAAAATGCCAGTCTTACCCTTAATAATATGGAGTTTTTAATATTCACCTTCTTTCAATATTATTTTGTATGGGGGCACTGAGCTTTCTTCCATTCCAATTCCCTCTACTCTTTTTGTCACTTCTGATTGTAGTCTTGCGTACATATAGTCAGCTTTCAGGGTAGTGAAATCAGCCCTCAGATCCTCCACTTGCACTTCGAGCTTCCCTATCTTCCTTATCATTTTTTCAGAGTAATGGGAATTTCCCACGTAAACAATTACCAAAGCCATTACCAGGAGAATCTTTGGTAGGTATTTAACAGGTACCCCATCTTCAACCAGCCTATCGATTTTTACAAAGTTTCCAACCCTATCAAAAATGTTGGTGTTTTCTTTTTCTTCCGGGTTTATTTTAAATGTGTTCTCTGACATGGATTTATAACTTTACACCTATTCTCAGTTTTGCACTTCTGGATCTTGGATTTAACTCAACTTCTTGTTGATCCGGGGTTATTGGTTTCCTGCTCAAAGGCTTAAATGGCCTTTGTAAATTCCCATAAAAATCCTTGATTGGTTGGCCCCTGAAATTCCCGCTTTGTAAAAAATTCTTTACCAATCGGTCTTCCAAGGAGTGGTATGAGATCACTACCAGCCTACCATCGGGTTTGATAATATCAGTCATCTGGGTTAACATCGCCTCCAAAGCCTTTAACTCATCATTTACTTCAATACGAAGGGCCTGGAATACTTGGGCGAAATATTTGTTTTGTCTTCCTTTGGGGGCAATCGGCCTTAGTATGTGCAGCAATTGTCCGATGCTGACAATACTTCTATTTACCCTGGATGATGCAATATTCCTTGCCAGGGTCTTTGCATTTTTTATTTCCCCGTACAGCCCGAAAATTTTATGGAGCTCGTGTTCAGGGTATTCATTGATCACGATTTTTGCATCCTTGGGAACTGATTTATCCATTCTCATGTCTAGCTCACTTTCAAATCGTGTGGAAAACCCTCTTTCTGGGGTATCTATCTGGTGAGATGAAATTCCCAGGTCCGCGATCATTCCATCAACCTGTTCGATACCTTCCATTCTCAAGTATTTTTTACAATGGCGGAAATTTGCATTGATGAAAGTGAATTGAGTGTTATCAATTTGATTAGCATTAATCTCTGCATCCATATCCTGATCAAAAGCAATCAGTTGGCCCGAACCAAGTTTTTCAAGGATTGCCGTAGAGTGTCCTCCCCCTCCGAAAGTGAGGTCGATAAAAATCCTATCTGGATTTATATTTAACGCTTCCAGACATTTAGCCAGCATTACAGGAGTATGGTATGGGGTCATAACTGCTAGCATCGGTTTATCTAATTATTATTCATCTGCTAAATACTTTTCAGCCAGTTCAGAAAACTTGGACTGATCTTGTATCAAATATTTATCATAAGACTCAGGGTTCCAGACTTCTATCCTATTGCCCATCCCAACCACTATCACCTCTTTTTCCAATTGAGCATATTTGAGCATGGATTTGGGTATCAGAAATCTTCCGTTATTGTCCAATTCTACCATTGAATTACCACGGAAGAAGTTTCTCTGTAAGGTTCTGTACTCCTCGTTAAACTCGCTTAACCCTGCCACCCTGGAAAACACCTTCTTGTATTCAACCAGCGGATAAAGTACCAGGCAAGGCTCGAAGCCCAGTCTGACCACTATCTCATTACCTGATGTTTCCGGTAAATTGTTTTTTATCTTTGCAGGTAAAACCAATCTGCCTTTGGCATCTAGTTTACATTGATATTCACTGGTAAAAAATGACATTATCGGGTAATCCAATCGGGTATCTTCACAAACATATGGAATTATTTGACATTTTCAACCACTTTTTACCATTTTCCCCCACTTTATTACATAAGTAAGGTGTTTTAGGTGAATTATAGGCTGGAAATGCTCTGAATGTAGCTTTTTGCATTATTCCCGGAAGTTGGATTATTTACTCTACTTTTCACGAAAACATTCGTTTTTAGGCATTTTAGTAGTACTTACTGAGAATTAAGGGTAATCAATAATTATCTCTAACTGAAAAATCAGTTACGTGGGTATTTGTGTTACAGAATATTTGAGTGCCTATTTATCCCTCTCTACTGTAAACCGCACCATACTGGCCAGCGATTCCCTGTAAACGGAATCCTGAAAGGTATTGAGCAGATCAAGGCCCTCCTGATAATAATTGTTCATTACTTTTTTGGCATACTCAATACCCCCGGATTGCTTTACGAACTCAATAACCTCTTTGACTTTTGCAGGTTTATTGGTTTGGTTTTTAATGATATTAATGATCTTTCTCTTTTCCATCCACCCGGCTTTTTGCAAAGCATAGATCAGTGGTAGGGTCATTTTCTTTTCTTTGATATCAATGCCCAGTGGTTTACCGATCGATCTTGAACCATAATCAAATAGGTCATCCTTGATCTGAAAGGCCATGCCTACTTTTTCGCCAAACTTATGCATTCGGGGAACTACTTCTTCGCCATTATTGGCTGAGCAGGCCCCAACAGCACAACATGACGAAATCAGTGAGGCAGTTTTTTGCCTGATAATGTCATAGTATACATCTTCGGTGATATCGAGGTTCCTGGCTTTTTCCATCTGAAGCAGTTCTCCTTCACTCATTTCCCTCACTGCATCGGAAACAATATTCAATAGGTCATAATCCTTATTTTTAATGGATAGCAACAAGCCCCTAGACAACAGGTAATCCCCTACCAGCACTGCAATTTTATTTTTCCAAAGTGCATTTATGGAAAAAAAACCACGGCGGTAATTGGCATCATCTACCACATCATCATGCACCAATGTGGCGGTATGCAACAGTTCAATTAACGAAGCTCCCCTATAGGTTGATTCGGTAATGTTTCCACAAACCCCGGCACTCAGAAAAACAAACATTGGTCTCATTTGTTTTCCCTTGCGCTTTACGATATAACTCATAATTTTGTCGAGCAAAAGCACCCTGCTTTTCATGGATTCGCGGAATTTCTTTTCAAATTCCACCATTTCAGCAGCTATCGGTGCTTTTATATCATTTAGAGAGAGGGCCATAGAGTAAATTAACATGCAATATTACTATGTTCAATAGCCAATCCAAAGCTTATATTTTCAAATTATAGAATCCTTTAACAAACTATAAAATATCAAATGATGAAACTGCAAAAAAGTCTATTGATTTCTTAAATTCAAATTCAGATTAACAAAATATATCATGGAAATATTTTTACACAGTGAATCATGGACTGCCTTGTTAACCCTGACTTTCCTGGAAATAGTATTGGGTGTTGATAATATTATTTTTATTTTGATAGTTTCAAATAAACTACCGAAGGACCAAATAGTTAGTCTAAAAAGGTATTTAGTTATATTGAGTTATAATAGTTGATACTGAAATGAAGAATTACATTATATCCAATTTCCTCATAATGCTAGTCTCCAATTCATCATTTAGCCAGGAGTGGATGATTGAAGAAATGACCCCAATGCCCGAAGCTATAACCAATAATGCTGTTGCTGTGGGTTTTATTGACGAATCTCCATTCGTTTTTACCTTTGGTGGCCTGGACCGTACTAAAAAATATTCAGGAATCCATTTGAGGTCTTATCGATATAATGTTAGTGGTGATAAGTGGGAGCAGATTCCTTCCTTGCCCGATTCTTTAGGTAAATTAGCTGCCTCCGCATCAAGGGTTGGCAATATTATTTATATCATGGGCGGTTATCACGTTTTCAAAGATGGGCATGAATTGTCATCAAATAAAGTTCACCGCTATGATATTAATAAAAACAAGTACCTGGAGGATGGCACACCGATCCCAGTGCAGATTGACGACCAGGTGCAGGCAGTTTGGAAAGACAGTTTGATCTACCTGATAACCGGTTGGAGCGATACGGAAAACCAACCTAACGTGCAAATCTATAATCCGGCACTGAATTCCTGGATGGTCGGAGATCCTGTTCCTGATAACCACCAATATAAATCCTTTGGTGCATCCGGAGTGATAATAGGTGATACGATCTACTATTTTGGTGGAGCAGCCTATCAAAAGTTCTATCCTGCGCAAAACCAACTTCGCATCGGAGCCATCAACCCATCAAATCCCACGGAAATAAAATGGTCAATAAAAATATTGGATGATGACCTAAAGGGCTATCGAACAGTAGCTACATCTGCAAATGGGGTTGCCTATTGGATAGGTGGATCACAAATCACCTATAATTACAATGGCATCGCCTACGATGGAAGCGGTGGCGTTAATCCTTCAGGGCATGCTATTTATTATCATCCTGACAGTAGGGATTGGAAAGTCCAACATGATTTAAATGTACCTATGGACTTGAGAAACCTGGCTGAAATAAATTCCACTGTAAAGTATATTGTAGGTGGCATGCAAAATGGACAGAAAGTTTCAAATAAAATATTAAAGCTTACTTTACAATAATCGTCACGTTGAAGATCATTCTATGATACCTATCGAATACTACATCGTTGATGTTTTTGCAAAACAAAAGTATCAAGGTAACCAATTGGCTGTATTTCTCGATCTGGATAATAAATTGGATCAACATCAAATGCAAAATGCAGCTACAGAAATTGGGTTTGCCGAAACTACTTTTATTAAATCCCCACAATCCAAGGAGGGTTCTTTTTTAGTTAAGATCTTTGATCCAATACAAGAAATCCCCTTTGCGGGACATCCTACTTTGGGTACTACTTTTATCATTGGGGATCAATTGCTGAGCCATAGGCCAGACCTCGTTACATTAAAACTAAAGGTTGGGGAAATACCGGTATCTCTAAGTTACACTGATAGTGCGCTCTCGGAATTAACTATGAAACAAGTTCAGCCATTATTCGGGCAGACATTTGAACCGGTAGACCTGGCCAGGGTTTTTAATTTAAATGTTGAAGATTTTGATCTTACCAATCCAATTATGTTGGTATCTACCGGTTTGCTCTATATAATTGTACCTCTTCAATCTTTAAAATCCTTCCAAAAGATTAACATTGATGATCAACTAGCTGTTGATTTTCTTAACAAGCATCAACTAATAAAACACATTCACGCTGAAGAGAAAACCACTTCATTTTTCTTATTTGCTAATGAAGTTGTTGAAGAAGGCAATCAGATCCATGCCAGGATGTTTTGGTATGATGGTATAAAATTCGTTGAAGATGCTGCAACTGGCAGTGCCAATGGGTGTTTGTTAGCTTATTTGCTAAAACACGAGCTTTTTGGCAATAGCAGTGTTGATCTTACAGTTGAACAGGGTT
>CBDVAV010000022.1:0-16589 GCA_965372055.1 uncultured bacterium
CAGAATATTCCAATATTCCATATATCGCAATAAGTGCGGTTAGCGCTGGTGTAAAAGAAGTACGGGAGGTGATTAGCCATGCCAGAAAGGTTGGCCGCACTATTCTATTTATTGATGAGATTCACAGGTTCAATAAATCACAACAGGATGCTCTACTAGGTGCCGTGGAAAAAGGGATCATAACCTTAATTGGTGCCACTACGGAGAACCCTTCCTTCGAGGTAAATGCTGCCTTGCTGTCCAGGTGCCAGGTTTATATATTGAAGGCACTCTCAAAGCAAAACCTGATCGACCTGTTAAAAACCACCATAAAAAGGGATCAATTATTAAAAAGCAAAAAGATAAAATTGAAAGAAACTGAAGCCCTTTTAAGATTATCAGGTGGGGATGCACGCAAATTGTTAAACCTGTTGGAGCTAGTGACTGAGGGAATTGAGGAGAACAACCATGAAATAACAGATGAACAGGTGATGTCTGTAGCCCAAAGAAAGATTGCCTTATACGATAAGGCAGGGGAGCAACACTACGATATTATTTCCGCGTTTATAAAATCCCTGCGGGGAAGTGATCCCAATGCTGCCGTGTATTACCTGGCCAGGATGATCGAAGGAGGAGAAGATGTGAAATTCATTGCCCGGAGAATGTTGATCCTTGCTTCTGAGGATATCGGAAATGCCAATCCTACGGCCTTGGTAATGGCCAATAACTGCTTTCAGGCAGTTAATGTTATTGGATACCCTGAAGCGGAAATTATCTTATCGCAATGTGCTGTTTATCTTGCCTGTTCGCCCAAAAGCAATGCAAGTTATCTGGCCATAAAAAGTGCCAAGGCACAAGTTGCCCAAACCGGTGATTTGCAGGTTCCATTACACTTGAGAAATGCGCCCACAAAATTGATGCAAGATGAAGGGTATGGAAAAAATTATAAGTATGCCCATGATTATGATCACAATTTCATCATACAAGAATATTTGCCAGAAGAAATTGCAGATGCCAAATTTTATTATCCCGGTAAAAATACCAGGGAAGAAGAGATGAGAAAACGGCTTAATTTATTGTGGAAAGGCAAGTATGATTATTGATTCAGTAGGATTCTACTGATAGTGAAATGGGCTTGTCCGCCATTGGAGGACAAGCCCATTTTGGAAGGTGTTTTTCATCGGTAATTTACTGAGTTTCAATCCTGGCTTTAGCTTACCAAGGTCAATTGAAATGAAGAGATTTAATCATCTTCCTCATTATCATCGTCGTCGTCATCATCACCATCACCATCATCATCCACAGGTAAAGGTATGTTGGAATTGAAAATATCACGGTGCAGTTTCCACTGCTCTCCATCCTTTTTCCAGATTACAATATACTTCCCATTATCAATGACCTGATCGTCCACGGAAAGTGTATATTTTCCGACTTCGAAAGCTGTATCACCCATGCCTTCTACTTCAGTACTTTCTAGACTGATGCCGGTCACTCCAGAATCAATGAAACCTTGAAATAAGTTTTGAATATCCTGCTTACCAGAGACAAGGTCTCCATTAGGAGGAAGCACCTGACCATCCTCTGTGTATTGTGCTGCAACTCCGGCAGCATCTCCATCAGAAAAAGCAGACATAAAGGCTTCATTGGTTTTTGAAATTCCTTCGCTGATTTGTGAGCTATCTTCCTGGGGAGCTTCACAACTTAACAGCAAAAAACAAAAGGCATTGACAACAAGGAAATAAAAGATTTTAGCAGTAGTTTTCATAGCATTGTTTTATTTGATTAATTATGTGAATTTAATATTTAACCTAAACTTTTCAAACTGAAATTGAATTTAGTAGGATCGCATACATAACCTGGTATGTTTAAGGGCATTGTGGATTTAGTTTACCAACATTAAAAATAAAAATAGTAATGATTTGTGATTTTAACTAATCCTTGCAGGTTAAGTGGTCTTACGACTATGAGGTGCTAGTAATTTTATGGGCACATGGTTTAGAATGACTAAAAAGGGTTTGAATAATTGAATAGAAGAAAGAAACGTCAGTATCACTAATTACGTTGATTTTGGATTGCTCATAATATTGTACTAATCAACGAAATCATTTAATCCCATTAATCTGTGATCCTACAGCAAATGGTACGGAATTGAACTTTACGGGATATAGGATTTGGTTAAAGACATTGCATCTGACCCACCATATTATTACATTGAATATCGTTTTGAAACCTAAAGCAACGAAAAATGAAATCACCAAAAATCATCAAGAGGCGGAAATTTATCAGTACGGCGGCAGCAACTGCAGCAACTATCTCAATTGTTCCCAGCTATGTACTTGGTGGGCCAGGAATTGTGGCTCCATCAGACAAAATCACTGTAGCCAATATTGGATGTGGTACCCAAGGATTACGGGAAATGCGGGGAATGCTTCAAAATCCTGATATTCAGGTTGCATGCGTTTGTGATCCAAATAAATTTACCACCAATTACTTGGATTGGTCACCTAATGGGATTCGTGATAACATTCGAAGAACTCTCGAAGATCCAAATTGGGGGGCAAATTATACAGGCATTCCGGGAGGACGTGATATCGGAAAGGAATATGTGGAGAAATATTATGCCAAAAACAAACCTTCAGGGGAATACAAAGGATGTACGGCTTACGAGGACTTTAGGGAACTTCTGGATAAGGAAAATGATCTTGATGCCATTAAGATCATGACCCCTGACCACCTTCATGC
This sequence comes from uncultured bacterium, assembly GCA_965372055.1. GTDB lineage: Bacteria > Bacteroidota > Bacteroidia > Cytophagales > Cyclobacteriaceae > CBDVAV01. The sequence continues at coordinate 2,722 of CBDVAV010000022.1, forward strand.
GACCATTGCCATAGCAGCCATGAAAAAGGGAAAGCACGTAATCACCCATAAACCAATTGCCAATAGGATTTCAGAAGGCAAGTTGGTGATAGAAACTGCTGCTGAAACAAAAGTGAACACACATTTACTTGCCTGGAGTGAAAGGCCCGAATATGACCTTATATTAAAATGGATCAATGATGGTGTCATCGGTAACCTGAAAGAAATTCACAATTGGTCCTATAGACCGGTTTGGCCACAATGGACATCCAATCCTACTGGGAATCCTGAAATACCAAAAGGATTCAACTGGGATTTATGGCTGGGACCTGTTCCCGATCGCCAATATCACCCGAATTATACACATAACGTGTTCCGGGGATGGTATGATTTCGGCGGGGGTAGCATTGCCGATATGGGCCATTACAGCCTGTTTCCGTTATTCATTACTTTAGGTATTGATAAGCCACCAATTAGTGCAAAAGCTTTTGGGACCACCACCCGTACAGTGATTGATAATGTGTGCAGGGGTGTTGATAATAATGTGGCTTTTCCCTATTCGAGCTTGATCAAAATAAAATTCCCGAAACAGAATACCCTTCCGGCCTTTGATTTATATTGGTATGATGGCGGTATGAAGCCATTTGCCCCCGAAGAACTTGAAGAGGATAACAGGGAAATCCCAAACGAAGGATTGATGTTTGTTGGTGATAAAGGAAAGATCCTGGGTGGTTTCCGAGGGGAAGATCCAGAAATCATTCCAGCCAGTAAAATGAAAGAATATCAAGGCGAAAAGGTGTTGCCGGAGTTCGAACGGGAAAGCCGACCTGTTACCTGGGCCAAGGCAATAAAGGAAAAAAAGGATTCTCCAGGAAGTTTTCTCAAAGCAGGTACTGTGACAGAGACAATTAATCTGGCGGCAATTGCACTTCGTGCTGGAAAGAAAGTAGAGTATGATTCAGAAAACATGAAAATTACCAATGATGAAGAAGCCAACCAATATCTCACCAGGGAATACAGAAAGGGCTGGGAACTTTAATTATTAATATGTTTGATATCTTCAATTTTACTATTGATGAAAAACATTAACAATACACACAACCGAAGGGAATTTCTTGAGAAATCCATGATGTTGGGAGTGACCGGAATGATTGCACCTGCAATCTACACAAATTCAGGAGCCATGAGTAGATCACAAACAACCAAAGATGACATATCCCTTGCCCAATGAGCCTTGGTGCAAGAAATAAGGGATGGTAAATGGAAAACCCTTGATTTCCCCAGGATTGCCAGGGAAGATTTCGGACTAAATGGAATCGAGTTCGTCAACACCCTTTTTGAGGTGCCTACTATCAGCTACCTTAACAGGTTAAAGAAAAATGCAGAAGAACATGGCGTTACCATGGTGTTGATCATGGTTGATGCGGAAGGTGATGGATGCGAGCCAACCCCTGAATTAAGAAAGCAGTTTGAGATCAATCATAGAAAATGGGTTGACATCGCCCATTATCTGGGATGTACTGCTGTACGCACCAACTGCCGTGGTCCCGAAAATGTAGATAAAACCGAGGCTTTAAAGTGGGCCGCAGAATCTTATAATATGCTATTGGAATATGCAGAGCAGGCAAAGATCAAGATAGTAATAGAAAACCATGGTGGTGTTTCCAACGATCCTGATTGGATGGTAGAACTGATGAAGAAAGTAGATAATTCTAATTTTGGCACCTACCCCGACTGGCGGCAACCAAGTGATGATTTTGATAATTACGACTACCTGAAGAAGACCTTGCCATGGGCGGGGGGTATGTCTTATCGCAATCAACCAACCGAGGAATTAACCGCTAAAATGATTAAATTGAGTAAGGATTCGGGATATACAGGATGGTGGGGTATAGAATCAAGTGGGAGGGAAGCAATAAAAAAGGGGACGGAGTTACTTAAAAAGTATCTATTCTGAGCTCTGGATGTTACTAATACCAAGTCAAGGATTGATCGACAGATAATTATTAAAGGCATTAAGCTAAAAAATGTAACGGTATAATCGGAAAGAAAACCGGCGAAATCAATAATTGCAATTTTTTTTATCGCCCTCTTTTTTGACATATGTGCATCTATAGCTTGCTCCCATTACCAAATGGTACAACAAATCCCAACCAAGGTATAGCCAAAAATCCCGTGTTTTGTTCTATGGGAATTATAAAACCATAATCCAGGGATATCCTTGTCCAAACTACTCTACCTCCTAGGGAAATAACCCCGATTTCTTTGCTGATAAAATAGTTTTCAGTAATAAAATATCCTCTTTTCCCTGTTCGACGCATTGCACTTAATGTTATGGTGGGGTTACTGGCCCAGGTATTATCTGCAAAACCATAACCAAGGCCTATGTTTAAATTCTTATCTGGGTCTCCGAAAGTAGCCACTCCATACGCAATCCCGAAAAACCTGGCATCAATACCAATAATAGTACCGATCAAAGCCCCGCCACCAATATTGAATTGGTCCTTCTGAATTGGTATAGAGAATTTCGGGGTAATCCATATTGGGAATTCTGAAGCTCCAAAAAGGAATGTGGGTATCAACCCAAACCCAAGGGAAGTGTTTTCCGAAATGCCAAAACTTGCCTGGTTGAATAAAACCCAAACATTTTGATAGTACCCTTCCCCTGCTTTGAGGCCATAGCCATTGGGTGCCCAGAAATACCTGGTTGATTGAGGGTTCTCCATCCATAATTCCCCTTCCACTATTAATTTAGAATTAATTTGTTTGATAGTCTGGATATGTATTACCTGAATTGTGATTAGGCCTAACTTTTCAGTTTTTAATTTTATTTCCTTACCATTGTTTGAAATGATAGTTCCAAAATATTCATTGGCATCAATGGTTGTAATCCTCCAGAGGTTTGTAGTGTCTTTCTCAATAACGCCATATTTAAGCGTAAACATTTCAATATAGCCATAGGTTAATGAATCAACGTTGGCATCTAGAATCGAAGCTACATTTTTAATCCTTAAGCCGTGGCTGTATAATTTGTAAAATCTATTGTCCCGGAACCTGACCCCACTTATACTATCATATAAAAACTCTGCATCTTTTAAGATTAATTTATCATCTGATAAGGAAATCACATCAGTAACTAACCCTAATGGATTGTTCCGGAACTCTAATAGAACCTTTTGTGAGAGTGCTTGATAAGATACCCAAATGAGGCATATGGGAATTAGCAAACTTTTCATTCGCCAGATAAACAGTCGAAATACGGATCAAAGTGATTCTTTTACTACAGATTGTCAATGACCAAAATCAGATATTGTGATGATATTTTGAACGATCAGATTGAGTTTGTGATAAGTAGGTCAATTCCATTAATTCAGATATATTGATTAATTATATTTTCGAATAGTTCCTGTTTACCACTTCTTAATTTTGGATCACCATTATTGATTGCAATGTTTGCCAGGGATTCAAGGTCCAATTTTCCATCCTCTAAGCTTTTACCATTTGGGGTGTTGAAGGAGCTATACCGGTCTTTTCGAAGATTTATGTAATTGGAGTTTTCAAGTATATCATTGGCTATCAATAATGCCCTGGCAAAGGCATCCATACCGCCAATATGGGCATGGAAAATATCTACCAAATCGGTTGAGTTCCGCCGGGTCTTGGCATCGAAATTGGTTCCACCCCCTTTTACTCCCCCAGCTTCAAGGATCACCAGCATGGCTTCAACCAGCTCATAAATATTGTTAGGGAATTGGTCTGTATCCCAGCCATTTTGATAATCGCCACGATTTGCATCAATACTGCCCAACAACCCTGCATCTACTGCAACCTGTAACTCATGGGCGAAAGAATGTTGTGCCAAGGTGGCGTGATTGACCTCGATATTCAATTTAAAATCTTTTAGTAAATCATATTCCCGTAAAAAATTTATTACCGTGGCCGCATCAAAATCATATTGATGTTTGGATGGCTCCATAGGTTTTGGTTCGATAAAGAAATTTCCCTTGAACCCCTGTTTCCTGGCATAATTTTTTGCCATGTGAAGGAATTGCGCCAAATGTTCTAATTCCTTTTTCATATTGGTATTTAGCAAAGAAAGGTATCCTTCGCGGCCACCCCAGAACACATAATTTTCACCTCCCAATTTAATGGTGGTGTCCAAGGCAGTTTTAACTTGTGCCCCGGCATAAGCCACAACATCAAAATCGGGGTTCGTGGCAGCACCGTTCATATACCTGGGATTTGAGAAGAGGTTGGAAGTACCCCATAACAACTTGACTCCGGATGCATTCTGTTTTTCCAAGGCATAATCTGAAATGATCTCCAACCTCTTTTCGGATTCAGACAAAGAATTGCCTTCTTCTACTAAGTCAAAATCATGAAAGCAGTAAAAAGGCACTCCTAGTTTGGTTATAAACTCGAAGGCAGCATCCATTTTGTCCCTGGCCTGTTGATTTGGGTCTTTGTTGGACATCCATGGAAAGTCCTTGGTAGGCATTCCAAAAGGATCTACTCCGGTTCCACAGAATGTATGCCAGTAAGCCACAGCAAACCTTAAATGATCTTTCATGGTTTTGTTTCCTACTTTACGGCTTTTATCATAATATTTAAAAGCCAGTGGATTATCCGATTCCTTTCCCTCAAATTGAATTTTCTTGATCCCCTTGAAATACTCTTTATCACCCATTAAAACATTCGATTGTATATCTGATAAATTGTTTCTTTGTTCCATCATTTTTACTTTATCTATTAGATTTTGTCTTGGTTTAGAATCTGTTCAAGGTCAGATTTCCAGGCCTGAAATGCATTTTCATATACATCCTTTGAAGAAGATGGTTCATGTTTTTTTACAATATCCAGGTTTCCCATTGATTCTTCCAAAGAGGAATAAACTCCCAAAGAAACCCCCGCGGCTTTTGCTGCTCCAACAGCACCTGTTGTTTCAACCACTTCGATTTCACAATTAATAAGGGTTGCAATGGTTGTAGAAAAAACTTCAGATTGAAAGAGGTTGTCATTTCCAACCCTCATCACGTTCACATTGATACCCATCTCATTCAAGATTTCCATTCCGTAGACAAAAGAGAAGGCAATTCCTTCCAATGCCGCCCTGTATAAATGGGGAGTGGAATGAGTATTGAAATGGAGGTTGAGAATTTGGCACCCGATGTTCCGGTTATCTAATATTCGCTCTGCCCCGTTTCCAAATGGAATGATTCTTAACCCATCGGAACTAACCGGGACTGTAGATATTATTTTCTCCAATTCCGAATAGGTAATCCCATCCCTGGCAATATTATTCTTCATCCAGCTATATTGAATACCAGCACCGTTAATACACAACAGAACACCTATGTTTGGATTATTTTGATCATAATTGACATGGGCGAAAGCATTTACCCTTGATTTATGATCAAAGACTGGCTCGTCTACAATTCCATAAACTACCCCCGAAGTTCCACCGGTAGCTGCAATCTCCCCTGGTTTTAGAACATTTAATGCCATGGCATTATTGGGCTGATCCCCACTTCGGTAACTAACCGGGGTTCCTTCCTTCAATCCAAGAATTAGGGAACTTTCTTTAGTAAGCCTCCCATGGATGGAAAATGTAGGTACTACTTCTGGGATAAGACCTTGATCCATTTCAAAATATTCCAGTAGGAAGCTGGCAATCTCCTGATTTTTAAAATCCCAAAAGATACCCTCAGAGAGTGCCGGAATGGTTGTATTTACCTCTCTGGTTAACCGCATGGCAATATAATCACCAGGTAAAAGAAATTTATCAACCCTGTCAAAAAGCTCAGGCTCATTTTCTTTTACCCATCGCAATTTGGATGCTGTAAAATTACCGGGGGAGTTAAGCAACTGGTGCAAACATTTATCCCCTCCGATTTCTGTAAAGGCTTTATTTCCGATGTCAACTGCTCGGCTGTCGCACCAGATTATTGCCGGTCGCAGAACTTTTTGGTCTTTATCAATCAGCACTAGCCCGTGCATTTGATAGGCAATTCCAATGCCCTGGATATCTTCTGCACTAACTGAATTCTGCAGCAGCAGTTTTTTAGTGGCCTTACAGAGATTATCCCACCACATTTCAGGATCCTGCTCTGCCCACCCTGGTCGTTCTGAGATAATCTCCATTTCCCCCTCTGGTGTCTGAACCGTATCTACCGCAGTCCGTTTTTCAACATCTACAAGAGATGCTTTTACAGAAGAACTGCCTATATCATAACCTAGTAGAAACATTTGTTAACAGTTTTTCATCATAACGTCTGGCTAAAATCCGTTGTTATGAAACTTATTAATATCCTTAAATGTATCGGATTCAAATGCTGTATGCAAATAGCCCATGGACCTTTGGGTTTTTAACGATTGTTGGCATTTGTTAATTTTTCTTTTAATGTTCTTGGGTCTTGTCTATTATCCCAAAGCAATAGAATTTTTATGATTTCGGGTTCTAACGTATAGAAAATTGAAACGTTTTTATGTATCAATAACTTTCGATATTCAGTAGATTCAATGATCGGTGCTAACTTAGGATTTGATTTAAGTTGATCTAGTCTTTTGTCAACTAAGTCAAGAAAGTATTCTAAAACATGTTGATTCCAGTGTTCGAAGATAAATGATTGAGCCTCTCTTAAGGATTCCAGACCAATTGGAGTCCAGAATATTTTTCTACTCATTTACTTAATAGATTTCTCGTATTAGTATGTTCAATTAACTTAGATTGATCAATGGCATTGGAGGAGTCAAGCAATGAAAGAATTTCTTGTGGAATATCAGATTGAGACTCTTGCTTCAATTCTTCTATGCGGCTCAACAGTGCTTCGTTGTTCAGTTCTGACAACCAGTTGATCAGATGACTCTTTCTTTTTTCAATATCCATAATACAAAATTAAATAATCCCAGACACTTTGCCAATTTGCAATAGATGCCAACATCTGACTATGATGAGTGGGGATTATGCTTTTACAGAAGAACTGCCTATGTCATAACCTAGTAGAAACATTTGTTCAATAAATGTTCAGTATAAAGTTTAGTATATGATTGCGTGGTAATTCACTCGCAAGTTATAAAAAGAATGAAGCTGACTATAATCATTGAATTTACTACTATCAAGCCTGTTTTTAAATACAATTTGTATTTTCTTACATTTATCCATCATAATATGTCGATTTATCAAGTTGATAATATAAAAAGGAGATCATACTCAGAAAATCTAAACATTCTTGTTTATTAATAGGCCAATCTAAAGCTGGTTCGTGTGCAGTTGGATTCCTTACGGCTCTCATCAGGCCACTTGATAAGAATTTAACACCATCTTGTACATTTCTTTCAGTTTTGGTTTGACCTGAGTTAAATTTAAGCACACCATTAAGACTAAAAACTGCCATCATCAAATCCTGTCCATCCTTGTCTGATTGAGCTTTAGATTTTACAGAATTATTAAATGCCTTTGCGGATTCAAACACAGAATGAAAATAATTCTGCTGTAAAAATAATTTTTTAGAATGTTTAATTATTTCTGGATGATAATTTCTTGCATGGAAATCATTTATACTATCCTTGTTTACAATGTTCCGATCACATCCATTATCTACTAAAAACTGAGAAATTTCTCCTTGTTGACTATCTGGAGCTAATTCCAGACAAAATTTAACTATGCGTTTTGTTCTTTCATCACTATTCATACTAGTTTTACCCAAGGTCATTATCCAACTATAAATCTCTTTGGCTCGGACAGATGTTATAGAGTCATTGGAAAAAGTTTCCTTAGCAACCTTAAGAGTTGATTGTCCAATTCTATTAATTTCATTTACTGATGTGTCATATTTTAATCTATCTCCAATTTGAGTTGCAATCAATCTTATTTCCATTTCTCTTTTTTTTTAGTATGCCACAAATTTATTGTATGGAGAGTAAATTATTTTTAGGATTGATTAACCATCTTGAATTCAACGAATCTATTGCTCGTATAATAATTTAATGCCAGATAACTCTTTCAAATTTTTATAGATTAAGCCTTCCAAATCAACCACTTTCCTTTTGGTATAAGTCAACCTATCAATCACCCAACCCCAATGCTTCGTTGTTAAGTTTTTCATCTTTGCCTGCCGAAGCAAAATCATCGAACGCTTTTTCAGTTACCCTAATAATATGATCTTTGATAAAAGGAGCCCCTTCTTCTGCCCCCTGCTCAGGACTTTTGATACAACATTCCCATTCCAACACTGCCCAGCCATCAAAATCATATTGAGCAAGTTTGGAAAATATCGATTTGAAATCAACTTGTCCATCCCCTAATGAACGAAAACGCCCTGGTCGGTCAATCCAATCCTGGTATCCTCCATAAACCCCACTCTTTCCCGTTGCATTAAATTCCGCGTCTTTCACATGAAACATTTTAATAAAAGTGTGATAGATATCAATGTATTGAAGATAATCCAGTTGCTGAAGCACAAAATGACTTGGGTCGTAAAGTATATTGCAACGTGAATGTTTTCCCGTGGCTTCCCAAAACCTTTCAAAGGTGACACCATCATGCAAATCCTCACCGGGGTGGATTTCATAACAAACATCTACACCATTTTCATCAAAGGTATTGAGGATGGGCAACCAACGTTTTGCCAATTCTTTGAACCCATCTTCCACCAGACCCAATGGGCGTTGTGGCCATGGATATACCGTATGCCACATCAGCGATCCTGAAAAAGTAACATGAGCATTGATTCCCAGGTTTTTACTGGCTTTTGCCGCATATTTCAGCTGGTCTATCGCCCAGGCTGTTCTTTCTTTGGGACTTCCCTGTAATTCTTCAGGGGCAAAACCATCAAACATGGCATCATAGGCAGGGTGTACAGCCACCAATTGCCCTTGAAGGTGGGTGGATAACTCCGTGAGTTCCAGTCCACAGGATTCAACCGTTCCGCGAATTTCATCTGCATAATCCTGACTTTCCGCGGCTTTTTGTAAATCCATGCAGCGATTATCCCAGGCTGGGATTTGTACACCCAGATAACCTAAAGAAGCCACCCATTGGCATATGGATTTCAAATTATTAAATGGTGCCTCATCGCCCATAAATTGGGCAAGAAAAATGGCGGGCCCTTTAAGTGTTTTCATGTTTAGTATATAATGATTGTAAAAAGGATTTTAGATTTTTAGCTTCGTCCACTTTTGGTTTGATTTCGCTGATTTTATTATTGTATCAATAAAAGCCATCCCACGCACTCCATCATCCACATCTGGAAAATCATACCTGGCTGGATTAATCTTTTTGCCGGGTTTATAGTCACGTACCGCTTTGGCAAAGTTCACATAGATATTTGCAAATGCTTCCAAATATCCTTCGGGGTGACCAGCTGGGGTACGGGTGTTTTTTTTTGCCACATCAGATAGATAATCCCAACCTGCCCGTCTGATCTCCTTGGGCCTGTCCAGCCATTTTACTGTTAGCGAATTAGGTTCTTCCTGACCCCATGCGAGTCCACCTTTTTCACCAAACACACGGATATTAAGATCATTTTCTTCTCCGGCTGCAACCTGTGTTGCCATCAATACACCTGTAGCCCCATTGCTAAACTTGATAAGCATGGAACTGTCATCATCGAGTTTGCGGCCTTTCACTACAATATTAAGCATAGCACATATCTCAGTGATTTTAGCACCCGTAATGTATTCGGCAAGATTGGCAGCATGGGTGCCAATATCGCCAATTGCCCCACCTGCACCGGATTTGGAGGGGTCTGTTCTCCAAGTGGCTTGTTTATGTCCTGTTTTTTCAAGGAATGTCGAAAGCCATCCCTGGGGATATTCTACGTACACTTTTCTCACTTTACCGATCTTACCTTTTTTCACCATATCCTTAGCCTCCTTTACCATTGGATATCCAGTATAAGTATGGGTTAAGGCAAAAACCAACCCTGACTTCTCCACCAGTTTCTTCAAAGCCTTTGCTTCTTTGAGTGAGAAGGATAATGGCTTATCGATGATCACATGGTAACCATATTCCAGGGCCATTTTGGCTGGTGCATAATGCACATGGTTAGGGGTCACGATGGACACAAAATCCATCCGTTGATCTTCAGGAAGATTTTTTTCATTTTTGATCATTTCCTCAAAATTTCCATAGACACGCTTTGGATTGAGGTATAATGTTGCGCCAGTGGCTTTGGACTTCTTAGGGCTACTGCTAAAAGCTCCACATACCAATTCAATTTCACCATCTAAATTGGCGGCTTTGCGGTGAACAGCTCCGATAAAAGCATCTGAGCTTCCTCCGATCATGCCCATCCTTAATTTTCTTTTCATTTAATGAACAATTTAGTATTTTACCTAAATAAAATTATTATAAATGATAAATCATTTCATTCTATAATATTTTCATTATCAAATGCAGCTAGTAATGACTAAACTTATCAATAGCATTTTTCTAATCCTGATTTTGACAATTGCCAATACCCTGGTAATAGCACAAAGCGCAGACCCAAAAGACACTGAATTATGGACCCCCGTGCCTCCCATAGTTACTCCTGGAGTTAATTTTTCGCCACCCTCTGATGCAATTGTCCTATTTGATGGCAGTAACTTAGATGCGTGGAGTCATGCCAATGGATCAGACCCAGGATGGATAATCACAGATGATTTTATGACGGTAAATCCAAGAACGGGAGGTCTCCAGACAAAAGAGAATTTTGGTGATTGTCAGCTTCATATTGAATGGCGAACACCATCAGAAATTAAGGGAGAGGGACAAGGCCGTGGAAACAGCGGGGTATTTTTCCAGTCTAGGTATGAGCTTCAGGTACTTGACAGTTATGAAAATATCACCTACCCCAATGGGCAAGCTGGGTCAATATATAAACAACATATTCCTCTGGTAAATGTTTCAAGGAAGCCCGGTGAGTGGCAGCGGTATGATATTATTTTTATGGCACCTCGATTCAATGCAGAGGGTGTTCGTGTTCGTGCCGGGCGCTTAACTGTATTTCACAATGGAGTGATCATCCAGAATAATGTAGAGATAAAGGGAACCACGGAGTACATTGGACCACCAAAAAACATTGCTCATGATAAGGCTCCGTTAATGCTCCAGGACCATGGGAATCCTGTCAGTTATAGAAATATTTGGATTCGTCCACTTGAATGATCAATAACTGGTATCAATTAAATATTGAGAAATTAAACTATTAAATGATGAAAAAGAATCGAAGAAATTTCATTAAACAATCTTCTACGGCAATGATTGGGATGAGTGTTATTCCAAATGTATTGCTTAGCAAGTCACTTGTATCACCAAATGAAGTGATAAGAATGGGGGTAATTGGTGCCAATGGTATGGGTTGGAGTGACATGCGATCCCATTTAAAAATGGATGATATAGAATGCATTGCTATCTGCGATGTAGACCAATCAGTTTTGGACAGACGAAAAGAGGAATATAGTAATTATAGAAAGAACAGTGTAGAGGTTTACAAGGATTACAGGAAGTTGTTTGATAACAAAGAGGTGGATGTGGTGATTATTGGAACTCCTGATCACTGGCACTGTAGGATAATGGTTGACGCCCTGGAAGCTGGCAAACATGTTTACGTAGAAAAGCCATTGGCTAATTCAATTGATGAATGCTATATCATGGAAAAGGCGGCCCAAAAGTATAAAAAGGTCGTTCAGGTTGGTCAGTGGCAACGAAGTGGAGGCCATTATCAGGATGCCATCAATATAGTAAGATCAGGTGATCTTGGTAAAATCAGGCTAGTGAAGGTATGGGCCTACCAGGGATGGATGAAACCAATTCCGGTAAAGCCAGATGGCACTCCTCCCGATGGTGTGGACTATCAGATGTGGTTGGGTCCGGCACCTAAACGACCTTTTAATCCAAACCGTTTTCACTTCAATTTCCGTTGGTATTGGGACTATGCCGGGGGTTTAATGACAGACTGGGGGGTACATGAAATCGATATAGCCCTTTTGGCAATGGGAGCGACAACGCCCAAGTCGGTAACAGCTACAGGAGGTAAATTTGCCTACCCAGACGATGCTTCTGAAACCCCTGACTCCTTGCAGACAGTTTTTGAATATGATAATTTCACCATGCTATGGGAACATGCCACAGGAATTGATGGTGGTAACTATGGCCGGACTGAAGGGATAGCATTTATCGGGAACAATGGCACGTTAGTGGTCAATAGGGGAGGACTGGAATTGATCCCGGAAGAATTTACAGAAGATGGAAAAAGGAAGTTCAAAATGCCTGATATTCCTGATCAATCCAGACGAGGCAATTATCTTGACAATCATACCCAGAACTTTATTGAAGCTATCAGGAAGAACGATCCTTCCTTGGCTAAATGTGGGCCTTCAAGTGGAAGCCTGGCTGCCATAAACGCACACATGGGAAACATTGCCTACAAAACAGGACAGAAAATTTATTGGGACAATGATAGTAAGGCTTTTAAAAATAATGAAGAAGCAACAAATATGGTCAAGGCTAATTATCATAATGGATGGAAATTGCCGACTATATGACTCTAAATCCCAGGCTGCAATAGCCTTAAATTTTTGATAAAATGATAATATTATAAAGTTTTGATTGTAAATGAATTATTAATTTAGATGATATCCATTACCATTGCTGCTCCCAAGGCTGATCCAAGAGGATGATGACTTGGAATAATTTCCATTCCGGGTAAGTGGATTTCCATTAATTTCAGAAATACCTCGTTCTTTGTAAATCCCCCATCAACATATACCTTCCTGACTTTACTGCTGCCCAGCGCCAGTTTAATTCGTTGCTGCTGAAGTATCATCAATTGCTGCATCAGGTAATGATAGGCTTCTTCGAATGATTGAAATTTATTATAGTCCATGTTTGCAGTAGGATTAGGCTTTATTCCGGGTAGATCAATACTCTTCCATTTATTGGGTTGGGATGGAGTATTTAAGATTCGGTGATATAGTTGCTCATCGAAATTTATATTCTTGTGATAATCTTTTGGCTTACCGAAATAAGCTGTCATGTCCTCGACCTGCAAGTGATATTCATTTCCTAAAAAGAGTCTGGAAACTGTGACCGGCTTGCCATCAATCCGTAAAAAATTTACACAATCCTGACGCAATTCTTCAAGTGTCAACAAATCTTTTCTGTACGGGAATAATGCTGCACTCCATGTCCCGGTAGAGAGCAAAAGGAATGGTTCATTGCCCTGCTGAACATAAGGCAGCAATGAAGCAGAACTATCATTAATTCCTACTCCCACTTCCAGGGGTTGACCTTTCCAATTAATTTTGTAAGTAGTTGAAGTTGGAATGATTTCCGGGAGTAATGGTGATATTTCCTCTTTTTGAACCCAGCTGTGGTATCTGCTTTCATTAAAATCCCATAAACCTGTATGGCATCCAATACTGGTGAAATCACAGGTCATTTTCCCGGTAAACAAATACTGGAAATACTGTGGTAAATGAAGGGTTTGGTGAATATTTGTGAATAGATCAGGCTTTAAATATTTTAGCCAGTACAGTTGTAAACCCGAGTTCAGCATCCCCATCACCGGGCTCGCAGTTTGTGGACAAAACACTGCTTCACCACCGTTCTCATCCAAAAATTGTTCTTGCAATTCTGGAGGGAAAGGCTTTAGATAATTATAAAGGGAAGTAACGGGCTTTCCTTTATAATCGAGATTTACAATAGTAGCTCCATAGGTAGAGAAGTTCAGCTTGGAAATCTTGTATGAAGCGTTGGAAATAGCATCTTCAAAAGTACTCTTCATCCATTCTTCAATAGCAGTCAAGTCATCACAGGGGAAACCATCATCATCTTTTGTTTCAGGAATGGTGATTTCTTCCTGATGTATAATATTAAAAGCTTGATCAAAGATGATAAACTTTTT
>CBDVAV010000023.1:0-16448 GCA_965372055.1 uncultured bacterium
TGAAAATAAAAAGCGAATCATTACTCCAATATTTGAGCCCGGATTATCGGCTGGTGGTGGTTTTGGAAGAATAGTTCTTGGGCCTGTTGATGCGTCCATTTCGATTACCGGATTAGGAGTTGCAGTTAATAGAAACGATAACAATGAAATTAATGGAGTAAAAGGAGAGATAGGGACTGTGGGAGTTAATATTTCTGTTGGAGACACTAAGTTTGAAGGGTCAATTGAGGGTCTTGTTGCGACCGTAGAAAATACTGAAAAAGGTGTAACCGGAGATATCGATGTTGCAGATAAGAATAGTGAATTCGAGGAGGGTACAAATGGATTGAACCTGACCAGTAAAGATCTTAGATTTGGTGGGGCTGTAGGGTTGGCAGGAGGAACTATTGGAGGTATAATTGATATTGATGCTGCAATTGAAACGGGGAGAAATACATTCTTGATGCTAATACAAATTGGTATTGAAACTATTAATGAATTACAAAATGAAAATGATGAAGATGATGAAAATTAAAAATGTGAGATTCGAATTGACACATGTTCCTGGGAGTAAGTTATTTAAAACCTTGATTATTGGATACTCAGGAATAGCATTACCCGTAACATTGGTTTTAGCTATACTTGCAATTACAGGTATAAGCCCAACGACTTTTAATGATCAAGAGATTTTTGGAATAAAAGGTTTTATTATACAATTAATATACTCACCTATTTGGATAATCTTATGGACAGTTACGAATTGGGCATTTTTAAAAATTGGATTTTGGGTGTCAAGTATATTTATTAAATATGAGAAAGTTGATGACCCTAATTAACTTTTTAAGTTTGTGGGACTTGTGCCAAAACAGGCAGTAAAAATGAGGGGTACTTCACCGCAGTCGCTCGGCTGTGCCGAGTGACAACTATTTATTGACTTGACAACTCTATATACCATATTGTTCATCTTCTTCACATCTCTAGCTTTCAGCCAGATCAATACCTCTATAACCCCTCCGCTGGCGCAAGTCTTCCAGCGTGGGGTTTTGAGGATTGGCGTGACTTGTGCCAAAATAGATATAAAAAAAACTAAGAACATGACTTGAAACACTTCATAACCATATCACTCTTTTTCCTCTCCTCTCTAGCTTTCAGCCAGATCACCACCTCTATCACCCTATCCGAAAAACACCAAAAACAGTTAGGGAAAATAGAGAACCCTGATAAGAAACTGTCCAAATACCAGAAATTTTACAGAAAAGACAGTTTGAAGTATGTTAAGCGTTTGGAGAAGCTTTGGCAGCATAAATCAGATAGCCTGACAAATGCCTTGAATATGCCTGGGGAGATGAGGGAGGGGATAAAACAAGTGAAGGAGATCAATGATAGAGGTCCCGGCCTTCGCCGGGATGACGTTATCAATAAAGTTAAGACCATAGGTGACGAACAACTGAACAACATTGATGAGTTTAAACAAGCCAAAGAAATCAAGAATGAGATAGAAGGATACACTGGCAACCTTTCAGAAATAAAAGATGATCCAAAAGCCTATGCCAGGCAAAGGGCAAGAAGATTTGACCAACTGGTGGAAAACGAAACCTTAAAGCTCAAAGAACTCAATCAGCTTAAACAAAAGACCTCCCAGATGGACAGGTTAAAGAACCTGCCAGAAGGATATAAAAAGCAACTGGAGCAGTACCAGAAAAAAATCAATGACCCAGATCAGTTAAAACAAGAACTGAAGCAGCAATCCATTAAATTGGCAACAGATCATTTTGCCAAAAACCAGGACAAATTGGACGGGGCCATCAAGCAAATGTCCAAGTTGAAGAAGAAGTATTCATCCCTTCCCAATTCCAATGACCTTTCCACAGCCACCAAAAGAAACTCTTTGCAAGGCCAGCCATTGATCAAAAGGCTGGTGCTTGGGGGCAACCTTCAACTGGTATCGCATCAATCAGGGCTCAATGCAGACTTCTCCCCGGTAGTAGGGTACAAGTTCGATAAAAAGCTATCAGTAGGGGTTGGTGGAATGTACAGGGCATCACTGGTCTTTGAACGAAAGTTCCTTAAAAGTGACGGCAAGCAAACGGTCTACGGTTACCGCAGCTTCATTGATTATAAACTGCTCAAATCATTCTTTGCCCATGGGGAGTATGAACAACTGAACCATTGGTACGAGGACAAGTCATTCAAGGACAACTCCAGAAGGATGTGGACAGAGGGGCTGATGTTTGGTATTGGTAGAACCTATTCGGTAAGCAAGAAGGTCAAAGGCTCTATCATGCTCCTTTATAACACCAAGTACCAGCATGGGGTGAGCCCCTATCCCAATAAGTGGAATATCAGGATGGGCTTTGCACTTCGTAGGTAGCTTTAGTTATCGGAGCAAGGGTTTGCCATTCGAAATTAGAATATAGAACTGTATCCAACCGTCATTCCTGCGAAGGCAGGAATCCAGGCAAGGTGGGCCACATTTATCCGCCAGGTCTTTTTGTCGTAGCAGACACTCTTTTTAGGACAGTACCTGTTGAGATTCAGTAATTTCTATACTATCCGGAGATTAAAAAGCAGGCCACTTCCAACCGTCTTTACCAAAAAAATGAGGATAAGCCTCGTGGAAAGCATTGGTCATCATCTCATAAGGGAGGTCGGCATAACTGCCGTGGTCTACCAGGTATTCCATGTGTTTTTGACCTTCCTCATCAAATGGATGAAAAATAGAGTCGCTCAAGCCATCAAATTCCAATGGCTTAACTTTAAATTTTTCGCACAAAGAGAGGTTAAATGCCGGGGTAGCTTTTACCCATTTCCCATTGAGAGACATTTCGGAATATCCGTGGAAAACGAAAATGTCGGTTTTGATTTGTTTTAGTAGTTTTTTGGTAGCTAAGTGATTGCGAACATCGGCAAAACCAAGCCGTGCAGGTATGCCAGCTGCCCTGACCAAAGCAGTCAGTAAAATGGCTTTGGGAATACAAAAAGCATCTTTTGAACTTAAGATATTGCTGGCCCTAAAAATATGACGCTCAAGTGAGACACTAAAATAATTATAGCGGATATTGTCCCTTACCCAATAAAAAAGTTTTACCGCTTTATCTATTTTGCTTTCTATTCCACTTACTTCTTTGTCAACAAAATCAATAATCTTGGTCGCATCACAATCAATAAATTCGGTAGGGGATAAATATACCTGGAGGTCAGTATCACTCATAAATTTCAAACATAGTCGAGGTGCAGTTCCAGGTTAATTTCATCGATAAGGTTTTCTAGGTCTTCCTTCTTGCCAAGTCCGAATTCCAGGTCGATATCTTTAAACTTGTGATAAATAATTTCCTGCTCATTATCGGAGAATATAGATTCGGTCATAATAAAGAACTCGTTGTTTTCTACCGCCATATGGTCCAAGAGTTCATTGGTATATTCTTCCAGCAACGATTGTACACTGGTAAGGTCTTTATTGTTCAGTTCACTTTCAATCTTATTTACTTTATCCCGGAATAATTGGTGGTGATCCAATAACTCTTCAAGGGTTTCTGCTTGTGAAAATGCACCATGATCATTCAGTTCCATAAATAATACTTCTTCTTCTTTATAGTGGTGGCATTTATCGCAGTAGTCCTTGAAGAACTTTATTAATTTACGGACAAGTTCATCATATTTATCAGGAACAGCTTCCCTGAAATGGTCAAGCATGGGAACTATCTCCTCGACCTGGGCGATAATTTCATGCTCATCCAGCAATACCTGTATCGGATTTGATTTCATCGTGGTAGTGATTCTAATTCTTCTAACTTGGCAAAACTTTGGTTGAGGTATATTTCAATCATTTTTCTTCGGTAATTCCGTGAAAACATGTCATTATCAACCGCACGTGCACCTTTCAGGGCTTTCCTGACAAACATCCCTTTATCCTCATCCATTGTTCCTCTTACTACTACTACTTTGGGATCAATACCACTAATCGCAATGTTCAGATTATTGTTCTTATCAGTAGTCACTGCTGTAGTCAATGAAGTGAAATCAAGGCTTTCCCTTAACCTGAGCTTTTTGAATATGGTTTGGAAGTTTTGATCTACAGGTAGCAAAATGGCAGTTAGCAAGGCAGTTTCACTGATATTCCTGGGACGTAGCCCATCCCCTGTATAAATGTCTTCCAAATCGACAATATGCAACCCATCCAGGTCCATTAATTCAATTTGGGCATTCATTGAAATTAACACAGGTGCAGTATCTGATACCATCTCAGAATAGCAGTTTTTCCTTCCCCCCGTGGCAATGCATATCTCACCATTATCTTTAAGGCAAGAACCAATGGATTCCCGCCACCATTCAGACTGGTTGTAAAATATGCACCGGTTTTCACACAAAATGTTTCCCCCAATGGTTGCCGATTTCCTGATCAATGGAGATCCAACGGCATTTGCTGCTTCTATGAGAGCGGGGAATTCCAATACTATTTCTGGGGACTTTTGCAAATCATCCAATAAGCTCAATGCACCAATTTTCAAGTATTTATTCTTTCTGTTAATAATTTTTAGGGCATTGATTTTTGAAATATCTATCAGGTTTTTGGAGGTCTCAATATCCTGGTAATGGTTTGCCAAAACATCAGTAGCCCCTGCCAGGTATTTGAAATCCCCTTTGGCAGCTTTTGCCATTTCTAAAGTTTCCTGAATGGTTTCAGGAATTAAATAATGTTTATTACCAGACATTTAACTAAACAAATTCCAATGTTTTTTCTTCCTTTTCACACAGGGCTTTAAGAATCTTTTCTGGGTTAATTGGCAATGATGTTACCCTAACCCCAATGGCATCATAAATAGCATTCCCTATTGCTGGAATTACCGGGTGTAAGGCTCCCTCCCCACATTCTTTTGCCCCATATGGCCCTTCTGGGTCATTACTTTCAATTATAGTGGTATTGATCTTGGGAGTATCCAAAGTGGAAGGGACTTTATAATCAAGCAGATTGCTGTTCAATAAAAGACCATTATGATACTTCATCTGTTCACTAATTGCCTGGCCTATTCCCATGTGCCAAGACCCTTCGAGTTGCCCTTCAACCGCCAATGGATTTATTGCTTTACCACTATCATGTGCCCCCCAGATTTCTTCAACTTTTACCATGCCAGTATCTAAATCTACATTTACCTCTGCCACAACAGCCCCAAAACTGTATGAGGGGCTTAGTCCGGCACCGGCACCCTTAAAGTTGCCGCCCAATTTAGGTGAGTTGTAATATCCACTACTATACACTGCCCCTACTTTTCTGGTTGCCATTTCTATTGCATCTTGCCAGCTAATATCAACACCCTTGTTTTTAGTAAATACTCTCTCTCCCTCTATTTTTAATTCAGGAATATTCACTTTTGTGATTTTAGCCACTGCACTCAGGATTTTATCTTTCAACTCTTCAGCGGCCATTTTTGCAGCATTGCCAGCCATAAAAGTTACCCTACTGGAATAACTTCCCAGGTCAATGGGAGCCAATAATGTATCGCCTGCCACCACGATCACGTTGCCTATGCTTAAACCTAAGCTATCAGCGACAATTATGGCCAACATTGTATCACTGCCCTGACCGATTTCGCTGGCCCCAGACCTGATCAATACCCTGCCGTCAAGGTCAACTGTCAAATGAACTACCGATTGTGGGTATTCATTCCGATGAATAGGCAGAGCACTTCCGCTGATAAAAAACCCACTGGCCACACCATATCCTTTTCCGAAAGGAAGTTTTCTGTATTTTTCCTTCCATAGGGATTGCTTCATTACCGCTTCAATGCATTCCTTGCTTCCGTTTGATGTGATACGATATTGACCAATAGTATAAGTGTTGCTTCCCAGAAAATTCTTCATCCTGATTTCACACGGATCCATGTCGATTTTTTGCGCCAATTCATCAATTATTGTTTCCATCGCGAAACGTGAATTCACCGCACCATGCCCTCTCATGGCACCACACTGAGGTTTATTGGTATATACCCTGCGTGTTCTGAAACCCAGGTTGTTTATTTTATACGGTGCTTGCAGGAGAACGCCATTGTAATAAGTTGTAACCACACCGAAGCTTCCATAAGCCCCTCCATCAATTACAATGTCGGCATCGAGCACCTTGAAATCACCATCTTTACCAATGCCCATCTCCATGGTCATTTTAGTGGGATGTCTGCCATGGTTGGTTAAAAACACTTCTTCTCTGCTCAATCGAACTTTTACCGGCTGCCCAAGCTTCCTGGCAAGGTGAGCAACGATCATTTCATGGGCAAAAGGATCACCTTTACCTCCAAAACCGCCGCCAACATTTGGCTTGATTACCCGAATGCGATTTGTAGGGATTTCCAAAACTTTTGATAGTGTAAGTTGTAGATAATGGGGTACTTGCGTGGCTGAAATAATTGTCAACCCGTTTTCATCCCACCAGGCACAAGTGGCATGGGGCTCAGTGAAGGCATGATTTACTCCCTGGAAATCAAAGTCCATTTTACATCTGATGTCGGACAAACCAAGCCCTTCTTGCTGATTCCCAAAACGCAATTCGGCTGTTTTGTGAATGTTATTGTTCTCTTTACAATGTGCATGGATTTTCTCATTGGAACCAACATCCTCTAAGGACTCATTCATATTCAGGAAAGCCTTCTGGGGGGAATAGTCCACATGGATCAGTTTACAGGCAGCGGAGGCAATTTCCTCGCTATCAGCGGCCACAGCTGCTACGATCTCCCCTGTATACCGTGTTTTGTCAATGGCCATCGCAGTCTCATCTTCGGAAATGGGCAAAACTCCAAATTTCACCGGTATTTCTTTTCCAGTAATTACAGCCCGGACTCCTAATAGTTTTTCTGCTTGTGAGGTATCTATTTGATTGATATTTGCATGAGGATGAGTGCTTCTCAAAAACTTGCAATGCAGGGCATTTTTCACATGGATGTCATCAGTATAATCAGCATTTCCGGTTACTTTTTTTACAGCTTCAATGTAGGGCCTTCCGTCTCCTACTTTCACAAACTTGCTTTCAGATTTTTGGGAAGTTTTTTTTTGGTTGACCCCTAGAGCATAATCTGCTACAGCTTCAATTATCTTTTTATATCCCGTGCAACGGCATAAATTTCCGGAAAGGGCTTCTTTGATCTCTGTAATACTCGGGTTGGGATTCTCTTGTATAAAGGCAAGTGATGTGATTACAATTCCTGGAGTGCAGTATCCACATTGTATGGCCCCTTTTTCGACAAAAATTTTCTGCAATGGATGTAATTTTCCATTAGTAGCAACCCCTTCTATAGTAGTGATATAACTTCTATTGAAACGCAATGCTGGAGTGATACAACTCTGTGCCGGTTTGCCATCGGCAAGAACTGTACAGGCCCCGCAACTTCCTTGCGTACAACCCAACTTTGTTCCTGTTAAGCCCAGGTTGTCTCTAAGCACAGTGGCCAGGTTTGCATGCTCATCGACCAATACTTGATGCTGTACTTTATTAACTGTCAGTTCCAATACTTTCATCAATCAATAATTATCTTGATAAACAATTCAAATACATGGTTACAAATTCCTTATTACTCTTTTTAAGGACTCCTGTAAGGAAATCAAGATACTTCCAAACCTTTTGATTTGAATATCGGTCAAGTAATTAACCGGATCTACAATATTTATTTCTGAATTTCTTGTATCTAGACTATTTACAATCACATTGCATGGTGGTAGATTGGCTGCCAATTTTTTCAATTTAAATTCCCGGGAGAACAGGTGATTGCATTCGTAAACAATGCGATGAATTTTGGGAACAATATTATAAGTATTGCCCAATGCTTCTCTGAGTTCAATTTCAGTGATAATTTCAAACCCCTCTTTAGCCAAATTGGCTTTGATGACTTGAATTGAATCTTGTAAGCCGAGATCTAAGGTTTTTGAAAAATAATGGTTCATAATTGTTTGTTGATCGTGCATAACGATTGTCTTATTACTATTCGAATCCTTTTGCCACCATCTACATGATGTTTAACCTAAATTAGCATATTAAGACCTAAATATCTAAAATAGTGGATTATTACAAACTGATGAAAATCATATTTTAAAAATGAAATGGCTTTGGGCTTATAATAATAGTAATAATTTACCTTAGTGGTGATCGTAATTAATCACTTACTACAATTGGCAGTTGAAAATTAAGCCTTCGTGGGAAAAGGCAGCGAGCGGAATCGCAAGCTTGATAATACAGGGAACTTGGCAATGAATATGATCCTTTTTTAGCAGATTTGGAAACCTTGATTTCAACCATTACCCGAAATTCGCCATCAAATACCAAAAGTTTTTCTTCAGTGCCTTTTAATTGAAACTCTTTAAATTCAGGATAATCAAGTTTACCAAGGTCAATTCCACTAATGTTATCAAAAGTCAATTCTGCAGCGATTAAATTGTCATCATTTACAGTATCTGCTTGAATATGATATCCATATTTAATCTGAAAGGGGATGGTGAAAGATTTTGCGTTTCCAGCTTTTATAACGAAATCCGGTAGTTTCTCTACTTCAACCATATGATTTTGAGACAATAATTGGGATTTAGGAATTGTCATCCCAATTATCAATAACAAAATAATATTAACTGGAGGTGAGCAACGCATCTAATTTAGCTTTGAGTTCTATTAGTTTAGCATCAAAGCCTTCGCTATCAAGCAATGAAAAGAATTGGATCTTACCTTCAGCATCAATCAGAAGATTTGAAGCTAACATTACTTCATCACGTTCAAGGTCAGGTAGAACTTCAGGAGGGCAATAACTTGCAGCAACCAAGCCTTCGGAATCAAGTAACAGTGGAAATGAAAAGTTATATTTGTCTTGAAGTTTTTCTTGTACTAATTCTAATGGCTCTTTTACATCAATAATCAAAACCACTACACCTTGGTCTTTGTAATCCTGGTATAATTGTTCCAAGTACGGGGCTTCGGCATTACAAAATGGACACCAAGTAGTAGCAAAATGAATTACAATTACATTTCCCTTTAGCGAGTTCAAACTGACCATTTCACCATTGAGATCAGGTAAGTTAAAATCCAAGGCACTTTCCCCAAGATTAAATTGCTTTTCTTCATCGGTTGATCCGGCTACAATTTCAGGGTTTTCCACAGCAGTTTGCTTTGTATCACCATTATTTTGGCAAGCGAAAGTCAAGATAATGATAATTAACATAACCATTGGTTTGATAATATATTGTATCATAATATAATGTAATTGCTAATTAATGAGCATTTTAAATATTTTATATGAATTTACAAAACTACACACTTTCAAATTTAATTGCCATATCTTAAGTTAAATAATTTACAATTAAAGTTGCAGCTTCCGCTTTGCCAATAAAAATAGGCACTGGAAATTAGGATATTCTTGGTGAGTAATCTCTTTTATATCACGATTGCCTAAAACATGGTATACTTTAATTGTAAATACCTATTTTTGATTAATGTTACTCTAAACCTAAATTTGAGACAATGGACAAAAAAATATTGGGTCAAGTGATCAACGAGTTGAGAATGAAACGTGGATATACTCAGCAAAAATTGGCCGATCACGCAAAAAAGAACCGTGTTTATATTTCTTATCTGGAAAACGGACATCAAAGCATGCTACTTGGAACATTATTCGATGTTGCCAAAGGGCTGGGGGTGAAACCATCTGAAATATTAAAAAAGGTAGAAGCGAGAATGTGATTGGTAAGCGCCAATCACTGGGATTTATATAACATTTCTAGCGAATTCCTAATTATTTCCCACTGATCTTGTAACTATTTTAATGGGGGTGAAGTTTATATTTATATTCTGCAAATAGGAAATATTGATTTAATATTCTACATTTAGGAAAAATTAATATTATGAAAGGAACTCATTTGGGGGAATTTGAAGAACTGGTACTTCTGACTGTTGGTGTACTTCAGAAGGAAGCTTACGGGATCGCCATAAAGGATGAGCTGGAAAGGAAAACTGGAAGAAGGCCCAGTATTGGAGCTTTGCATAGTGCCCTCACCAGGTTGGAGATAAAAGGTTTTCTAGAATCCAGGTTTGAAGGTGCTACGGAAGACCGCAGGGGACGAAGAAAAAGGTTTTACCTGTTGACACAAACAGGAGTCGGTGCCATTAAACAGGTTTATGAATTAAGAAAAAATCTCATCAATCTTATTCCAAACCTAGCAGGATCATGAGCATTCATAACCCTCCAAAGTACGCAGAGCGATTTTTTAACTGGTTCTGCCACCAGGCTCACCTGGAAGGGTTGGAGGGTGATCTTTATGAGTTATTTGAACGAAGATCACATCAGCAAGGACATATTAAAGCTAAAATTTATTATTTACTGGATATGATTACCCTTTTGAGGTCTTCGGTAGCCAATCCGGTAAAATTTAAAACTCAAAATGTAACTATGGGAATCTTAAACAATTATCTAAAATCAGCTTTTCGCCAGGGATGGAAAAGAAAAGGATTTTCGGCAATCAATTTATTTGGCCTGACTATGGGCATTACTTCTATGATGTTTATCATGCTCTTTATATCGGATGAACTGAAATACGATCAGAATATTACCAAAGCAGATCAGAAATTCAGGATATACAACATCCGGTATGGTGAAGACGGGGTGGTGAATTATCTTCCAATAGTTCCTCCGGCATTTGCACCCAGACTTAAAGAAAACTTTCCCCAGGTAGAAAAAGCGGGAAGGATCCTATTCGATTATGGTGGAACAATATTTAATGTGGATGACAAACCTTTCTCAGAGAAAAACGGAATTTTTGCTGAAATTGAGGCACTCGAAATTCTGAGCTTGGACATTGTAGAAGGTGAATTGAGCAGCATGGACGAGCCGTTGTCAATATTGATGTCGCAATCTACATTCAAAAAATTCTTCGGGGATGTCACTTTCAAAGACCAGACTGTAAATATCGGTCAAAGAACGCTTCAGGTAATTGGAATTTTTAAAGATTACCCTGAACAATTTCATTTGAACGTGGACTATATCTTTCCATTTAAATTAGCCGTTAAGAACGTCACCGAAGAGCGTATGAACAGTTGGGTGTGGCAACAATTCTATACTTATATTCAGCTTAGGCCGGAAACAGACCATGACGATTTTACCCAACAGTTCAGATCTTATATTGAAAAAACAGCTAAGCCAATAACATCTGAGGGTGGATTTTATTACATTCCAAATTTACAAGCCATTAGGGATATCCATCTGCATTCCTCCAATTTCGAGTGGGATATTGCAGTAAGGGGTAATTACCAATCTATTGTATTTCTGAGCATTGCTGCTTCCATTATTCTCCTTATTGCTTGCCTTAATTTTATTAATCTCACCACTGCCCTGGCTTTAAAGAGGGCAAAAGAGGTATGTGTAAGAAAGTTTATCGGGGCTAAGAGGACTCAGTTGCTCATTCAGTACGGGATGGAATCTTCCTTGTATACCTTATTGGCTGGGGGCGTCAGCTTCATTTTGCTGATCCTGATCCTTCCATATTTCAACAACTTTACTGGAAAAAACTTTGATATCAATAGCCTTTTGATTCTGAAGAACATTGCAATGTACTTGGGAACACTTTTTCTCCTGGGGATTTTTTCCGGAATATATCCGGCAATTTTATTGACCAGTTTTAAACCTTTGGTGGTTTTGCATGGAGCATCAAATGTGAGCTTGAATACTGGCAAGGATGGTGTCAAAGTAAATGTCCGGCAAATTATGATAGGCTTACAATATGTACTCTCCATTGGATTAATTATAATTTCCTTGGTGATTCAGAAGCAGTATAACTTCTTGCAGAAGACGGATATGGGTTTCAATAAAGAAAACTTGATGGTTATTCCATTAACCAATAATCTGAGAAAAGATATTAACGTTACCCGGAAAGCATTTGAAGGGTACAATGGCGTTAAAGAGGTGAGCTTTTCGTACGGTGTACCTGGCGGTATTGTAGCTGGGGATGGGGTATTTGTACCTGATAAAACCGATAATGAACAATCCAGTAATATGTTTCTGGTTGATCATAATTATTTGACAACCATGCAAATGAAATTGATGGCAGGGAGGGATTTTGATGAAGACAGGGCAAGTGACTTATCAGAAGCATTTATTATCAATGAAACAGCAGTCAAGAATTTCGGCCTCAACAGCCCCGAAGAAGCCATAGGGGAATCAATTCACTGGACTATGTGGAGTAATCAGGATTCCTTGAAAAGGGGACACGTAATTGGGGTGGTTAGTGATTTCAATTTCAAGAGTTTGCATAATATGATGTCCAGTGTAGTGATCCACATAGGGCCGAGTTATTTTGGTTCTATAATCATCAGGGTTGGTGAGAGTGATCTTCAGGAAACAATTAAACATATAGAATCCTCTTACCGCACCTTTGAACCTTCCAGGCCATTTGAATTTGAGTTTGTTGACCAGACATTTCAGAAATTTTACGAGGGCGAACAGAAATTGAATTTATTGTTCTCATTTTTTACAATTATTGCCATACTTACTGCTGCCATAGGATTGTTCGGGCTGGTAAGTTTCAATGTTACCAGCCGTATTAGGGAAATTAGTATCAGAAAAGTCCTCGGAGCTAGCACAAGAATAATTTTCACGTTGGTTGTAAAACAATATTTTATCATGGTAAGTATTTGTTTGATGATTGCTCTGCCAATCGCTTATTACTTTGCTTCACAATGGTTAACAAATTTTGCTTTCAAGGTGGAACTGAATGCATGGATCTTTGTACAAGTAGCGCTTATTACTGTTTTGCTTACAATCATTACTGTTGGATTTCAAGCCTATAGAGGGGCAATGGCAAATCCTTCTGAGAAGTTGAAAGCAGAATAGAATGTTTGTGTGTGAGCTTGTCCGCCAAAGGTTTACCGAAGGCGGGTTTGAGCCCTCCTTCGTTGCACTTCGGCGGATAAATGTGGGTATGGGTGCTGTTAAATTAAGGAGCAAGAGTATAATGTCCATGAATACATAACCATTTTCCCTCTTCTAAAACAAAGATTCGGGTTGATTTTCCTTGGGTGGAAAAAGGTTTTCCATTATTAGTACCAGAATCCGACCAGTAATAAACGATCCAGGCAACCTTATCAATAATTGTCACCTGTGGATTATGCATTTCAGTTTGTACGTTATCGGCACTCTCCAACCATGATCTGACATTGCGGATTTCCAGTTCTTTTCCTTCGGACAGATAGGTATCGTTTTCCCCGAATGCGGTAAAATCCGGGTGGATAAAGGCTGCATATCGTCCAATATCTTCATTTTCAATTGCAGCCCACATTTCGATGAGAGTGCTAATTACTGTTTGTTTTTGATTTTCTGCCCTCAAATCTTGGGCTGATACAACCACGGGAAGATAAATAAACATCAATGCTATAAATATTTTTTTCATAAGTTTTTTATCAAGTTGACAGGCTTTATTTGTGATTTGATTGTTTTGTGATTTATGATTTAATTCCCTCCCCGCATAAGAATATTTTTAGCACATTAAATCCATCGTAGTAAGTTTAAATTTTAATGTACTGGTATCATCCTTTAAAGCCGATTTTCTTATGCGTCCCATCACAAAAAGGCTTGTTTCCCGAACCACCACATCGGCAAAAAGCCGTGTTCTTGTCAACTTGGCTAACCTTGCCCCCGTCGATAAGTTCAAAAGCCCCACTGACCACCATAGGCCCATCAGGATTTATTTTGATGCTAACACTGCTTGCTGGTTTAATATCCTTCTCTTCAGTATTAGCAAGACTATAAGCAAGGGCTCCAGAAGGGCATGAATTGATCAGTTTGATCACTTCTTCTTTGGTGGCACCATCAACATTTACCCAAGGTTTCTGCTTAAGATTGAAAACACTTGAAAGATTTTTTATGCAAACTTCAGAATGAAAACAGGTCTCTGCATTCCAATTAACCGTGATTTCATCATTGCTGTATGATTGGATTTTCTTTGCCATGGTGTTTATTATTTAAATAATCATAAAATCTCGATGTTGCATGTTACAAGATGCAAAAATCCTGTATCATGCAACTTGTAACCTTGTATTTTATTAACGGTTTAGCCTATGGATGTAGAGTTATTGGTTTGATTAAAACTCTGCTTCAAATTTATTAATAATTCAACCCATGGAATAAAAATTCGTTATATTTAAGTACCAAAATAAATAGATCAAGAAATGGCTGTAAAAACAATATCCACGCTTTTCATTGTTTTTCTCTGTAGAATATTTTTTCCGGTAATGTTAGGGATCGGAGGTGCGCTTATTGGTGTAACCTTTGGGATATTTGGCGCAATATTTGGTATTATCGGTGCCGTATTCGGTGCGGTGTTCGGAACAATCGGCGCAATCTTTGATGGGATTTTCGGGCATAACCACTTCCATTCAATGGATTGGAATTTCCCTGGTTTCCATTTTTCCAAAACTGCTTTTGCCATAATTCTTATTGGCATAGTTTTGATTTTAAGTAGGAACAGTAAGAAAGTAAAAAATTAGGGATCAATTTTTACAAGTGAGAACCTCCTCTTAATCTTTTCTGAATAATACCCATCAGGATCATTGGTTTCAGTGAGCTTGTTCCATGCTTCCATAGTGAAATCAGAAAATGCAATCTTCTTATCGTCAATGGTCAATACCAGGAAGGCTGTTTTATTATCACAAGAATGATAACTGCCAGCCATTACCCCTTTTTGCTTGGTGGTTTGAACACGCAGCCCATACCTAAATTTAGTATTCTCAATTATCTCAACAGCATGATCCATACTTTCAAACAAAGAAGGTAATTTATGACAATCCACTTTTTGGGGATCCATCTTAAAATTATGGGGATCCTGGGACAGGCCAATGATCCCCTCTCCCATTAAAACCACTATGATTAACAAAAATCGATACATGTTTAAAGGATTTGTTAAAATTAAGGAAAATGCCATTTAAATCGTTAAATTTATTGTTCTTCAACCCTAACTATAGTCAACTCAAAAAGTATACTACAAATGAAAAATTCTTTACAAAAATTTATGGTTGTCTTGACCATATTCATCGCACAGCTTTCTGTAGCTCAGATTAACCTGAATTATCAGGAGCCTCCTAAGGCCATTAAAGACCTTGCCGAAGCACCCCAGGCACCAACAGTTTATATTGACGAAAAAGGGGAGTGGATGGTAATGTTTAGCAGGGATCCGTTTAAAAGCATTGCTGAAGTAGCACAGCAGGAATACAGATTGGCGGGCTTAAGGATAAATCCTAAAACTACAGGTCAAAGCAGGTCCACATTGTTTAAGGGGATAACTGTTAAAAATATAAAAAACGGAGAGGAAACCGAAGTGACTGGATTGCCTGGTAATCCTCTGTTGAGCAATTTTAGATGGTCTCCCGATCAATCCAAATTTTCTTTTACCAATACCGTAATCAACGGTAGTGAATTGTGGGTTTTGGATATAGCTGCTGGCAAAGTAAAGAATTTGACCGGCCCTGTTTTGAATGATGTATTTTTTGGGAATCCCTATCAATGGTTCCAGGATAGCAAATCAATTCTATGTAAGGTCGTTGATGAAAATCGCGGTAATTTAATAAGTGATGATCAGATCCCCACTGGGCCGGTAATCCAGGAAAATGCAGGCAAAAAAGCCCCGGTCAGAACTTACCAGGATTTACTGCAAAATCAAAATGATGAAGCTAACTTTAAATATTTCGCAAAATCAAAGTTGGCAAGTGTAGATATGGAAGGTAACATCAATGACTTTCTGGGATCTGACCTGTATTATGGGGTATCATATTCCCCTGATGGAAATTACCTGATGGTCACTACCCTTCATACTCCATTTTCATATTTAGTACCCTATTACAGGTTTCCACAAAAGACAGTTATATATGATAAAAACGGAAAACTTGTAAAAGAAATTTATGATGCTTCACTGGTTGAAGAGCTGCCAAAAGGATTTGGAGCGGTTCGCAAGGGGCCCAGAAATTTTGGATGGAGGAACGATAAACCGGCCACAATCTATTGGGTGGAAGCCCAAGATGATGGTGATCCACTGAAGGAGGCTACAGTAAGGGATGCATTATATTTGGTTGATGTCCCATTTACTAGTACTCCTGTTAAAATTGCT
Source organism: uncultured bacterium (assembly GCA_965372055.1). GTDB lineage: Bacteria > Bacteroidota > Bacteroidia > Cytophagales > Cyclobacteriaceae > CBDVAV01. The sequence goes on from CBDVAV010000023.1 coordinate 16,093, forward strand.
GAAACCAAAAGCAGGTACAGCTATACAATTTGGGGTAATGGCAGCACCGCCATGGTGTTTGATTACTGGTTTAAGGATCGGAACAGAAAGGTTTACAAAATTAACCCGGATAATCCTTCCGGGTCGAAATTGATCTTCGATTACAGTACCCAGGACTTGTATAGTTTACCAGGTAACTTTGTAACTAAATCAAACCAATATGGGCGAAATATACTGCTTACTTCTAAAAATGACAAGTCAGCTTATCTTTTGGGAGAAGGCCAATCCCCTGAAGGAAACAGACCATTTTTTGATCAATATGACCTGAATTCAGGGAAAGCCACCAGGCTGTGGAGAGCAGACGGGGAAAAAACCTA
>CBDVAV010000024.1:0-16249 GCA_965372055.1 uncultured bacterium
TGTGGAACCACATTGTTACCACAAAACTAGAGTTGAAAGAGAAATAGAAAAGCAATATATGAAGTAAAACAAATACCACACCTGTTACCGCAGTTGTAACCCAGAATAAGTTATCCGTTACGGCACCATGTTCTGAAGCCAAAGGAAGGGTGTATTCATCAAAATATGTAAATGAATACCAGAAAAACAGCGCACCGAATACCACCAGAAACAATAAGAACAATATCCCATTTACCATGTTGCTGCGGGATTCAATTTTCTTCCCTGATCCTTTTACTACCCCTAATAATGTATTTATTCTGAATATAAGAACCAGAATAACCGCTAATAGAAGCCCTCCCGCAATTAATACTATTTTTAACATTTCAAATCAGTTTTGGTCTTAATAAACCCCAACAAAACCACTTTAATGGTGATGTCAGACATAAATAATTAAATATGATGATGCACACTTTCATTTATCATTGGATCGTTTACAGCAACCAATGGTGCTTTTGCCAATCGGCTAAGCACAACAAACAAGAATGCAGCGGCAAATATCATGGTTACACCAATTTCCATGAATCCAAATCCTCCATCATATTTCATGGTCCCTGGTGTTATCATCAGATAGAAATCAAACCAATGTCCTACTAGGATTATAGAACAAACTATCTTTAAAATTCTCGTATGTCTTTTGGCATCCCTGGTCATTAGCAAGAAGAATGGCAGGAAGAAATTCAAAATTAAGTTCAGGTAAAACACAGTTGCATACTGCCCAGTGGATAATCTTTCCACAAAATAAATCGTTTCTTCAGCTATGTTTGCATAGTAGATCAAAAGGAATTGACTGAACCAGATATAAGTCCAGAAAATAGTGAATGCCCAAATAAATTTTCCAAGATCATGCAAATGATTATTATTTACTATCGACAGGTATCCTTTGTCTTTTAAAAAGATTACTACCAAGGTAATAAATGCCAAACCACTGACCCACCAACTTGCAAAGGTATACCATCCGAACATTGTACTAAACCAATGTGTATCTATCGACATTACCCAATCCCAGGCTGCTACTGAAGATGTCACGGCAAAAACAACAAGAAATATAGCTGAAAGGCTTCTCATTTTATACCAATGGCTATTCCCCCCTTCTTTATCTTCTTTTAGTGAATGTTTTCTTATCATTATGAAAAACCAATACCAGATAACAAAATACATCACCATTCTTAACAAGAAAAAGAAAGGAAATCCTCCTTCACCTGTTAAAGGCCAAAAGAAAAAGACCTGCTTTCCACTTATAATAGGATCATAACTGTCTCCCCCTTCTACATACAGATTTGTATGTGTCCAGTGAAAAATATGGTGTCCTGAAACAAAAAACATCACCAGCATTATTAATCCACCAATCGGCAACCAATAACCAAATGACTCTGGAATTCTCCTTATCCCGGCTGACCATCCGGCTTGCGATGCATAATAAATCGCCACGAAAAACACACCAATGATTGACAGGCCAACAAAATATACGTTATTGATCCAAATGTTAGTATAAAGTCTGTTTAGCCAACCTGGACTATTATGTTCCCCCTCTTCGTCACTACTAATATTAGCAACAGATAATTCGGTGGATGCTATGGCGTTATCATTTAATGGCAACAATCCTTGTTCTTCTCCATGTTCACCTGAACCTACCAATAGTATGCCGAGGATTACCAGTACAACCCCAACGATAGCTGTAATAGCTAAATTTTTCTTGGTTTTTGCGGTAAACTCATATCGTTCTTCAGTAATCATAAATTATTGCTTTTGAAGTGTTTGAACATATCTGACAATTGCCCATCGGTCTGTTTCACTAACCTGAGATGCATGGGGATACATTCTTCTTATCCCCATAGTGATCACATGAAATATGTGTCCTTCTGATTTATCTGCCACAACTGGGGAATTATAGGCTGGAATCCCCAAATAAACCTGGCCTACCAGACCATCACCCATGCCTTTATCACCATGGCAATGTTGGCAATACAAGCCATACAGCATTTTACCCTGATCCACTACGGCTTTTGTGGAGTCCAGGGGATTTTTTATCAATGCAGCTACATCAAGACTGTCTTTTGGGATTCTGTACGGCAGATAACCATAATCATTTCTGGCGACAGTATTTGGTGGGGGAACCCTGACATTCATTTCAAAAGGATTATTAGGATTAGAGCTATAATACTCCCCAACCCCATTATCCAAAGAACTTACCCAATTACCGGCATCTTTATCAGTAATTTGTTTCAATGGCTCATAAGCAACTGAATGGTACATATTGGGGGCATATTCTTTACCAGGGTCATTGTTTTTTGCCGAGCAACCCATTAAGTATGCTCCTAAAACAGGAATCAGTAAAAGCAAAGAATATTTAGTTAAAACCATTTTCATTATTGATATTTTTTTTCATTCACTTCAGAAGCTCCTGACTTTTTCAGTATTTCATTTATTTCCCCTATATCTTTAGAATTTTCAGCAAGATCAATAGCCATTACCAGCTTGTCATCGGTACTCCTAACATCAAACATTCTTGGAATTTTATATGGTTTAAGATCACTGACGATCAAGAATGTCGCTACCATTCCCAATGCTGAAAGAAGTACTGTAACCTCAAACGTTACCGGAATAAATGGTGGCAATGCTACAAAGTTTTTACCGCCAATGTTCATTGGCCAGTCATATCCCATCATATAGAACATCATTGTCAGTGCCAGTATAGTCCCGGTCATCCCAAACAAAAATGCAGCAATTGGCAATCTCGACATCTTGTACCCTAGGGCAGTATCCAAACCGTGAATGGGAAAGGGAGTATAAACTTCCTTTATCTTCACTCCATCATTTCTCACTTGCTTTACTGCATCCAGTAAAACATCTTCATCTTCGAAAATCCCAATTACAAAATTTTTATCCCTCTCCATAAGTAGTTGTTTTTATTTTTTTCAGAGGTTGATTTAATAATACTTTTAATCTCCGCCATGTTAATTACAGGGAAGAATTTGGCAAACAACAGGTACGCCGTAAAGAAAAACCCGAATGAGAACAGGTAAGTCCCAACATCATACCTCGTTGGATAAAACATCACCCAACTGGAAGGAAGATAGTCCCTATGCAATGAGGTCATAATGATTACAAACCTCTCAAACCACATCCCAATGTTCACTACAATTGATAAAATGAAAGTAGCTACCAAGCTCCTTCTGATTTTTTTGATCCAGAAAAGTTGAGGGGAAATAACATTACAGGTCATCATGGTGGCATATGCCCACCAATATGGCCCTGTGGCCCTGTTCATAAATGCATATTGCTCTGCTTCCACTCCTGAGTACCATGCAATGAACAGTTCAGTGATATAGGCAGTCCCTACAATTGACCCGGTTATTATTATGATAATATTCATTAACTCGATATGATCAATAGTGACGTAATCTTCGAGCTTAAACATTTTCCGAGTTACTAGAACTAGTGTTAAAACCATGGCAAATCCAGAGAAAATAGCACCAGCAACAAAATAAGGTGGGAATATCGTAGTATGCCATCCGGGAATTACCGATGTAGCAAAGTCCATGGAAACTATGGTATGTACTGAAAGTACCAGGGGAGTGGCTAACCCAGCCAGTATTAACGAAACGGTTTCATATCTTGACCAGGTTTTTGCTGCACCATCCCAACCAAGACTTAACGCTCCGTACACTAACTTTGAAATTTTATTGGTAGCCCTGTCCCTAATAGTTGCGAAATCAGGTATTAAACCAATATACCAGAAAACCAGGGAAACAGTAAAATATGTACTGATCGCAAAAACATCCCATAATAAAGGGGAATTAAAATTGACCCAAAGGGATCCAAAGGTATTTGGCAATGGCAATGCCCAGTAAAAACCTAACCACAATCTGCCCATGTGCAACATTGGAAACATGGCTGCACAAATAACAGCGAAAATAGTCATGGCTTCTGCCGCCCTGTTAATAGACATACGCCAGCGTTGCCTAAATAATAACAATATTGCTGAAATTAAAGTACCCGCATGTCCAATACCAACCCACCAAACGAAGTTTGTGATGTCCCAGGCCCAGCCAACAGTTTTATTAAGGCCCCAAACACCAATGCCATCCCACAATAAAACGAATACGGCATAACCTCCAACAAGTAGGGCACCGAAGGAAATAGCGAAACCCAGCATCCAGGATTTTGAAGGAGGGCCTTCTACCTGTCGGCAAACATCTACAGTAACATCGTGGGCTGTTTTACCACTGGTAACCAAGGGATTTCTAACCGAAGAAGAAACTTGCATATATTAAATTCTCTTTATATTCTATTAATAATTCTCTGGCATCTAGGCATCTGCCTTATCTTTATTCCTAATTTTTGTCAAGTAAAACACATTAGGGCTAACCCCAATTTCTTCCAGCACATGGTAAGCTCTTTCCTCGCCTATTGTTTTATTGCCTTCATCGTCTTTACCAAATTTCAGCCTTTTTGAAATTTCACTTTTATCATCAAGCATATCACCAAAAGCCAAAGCATTGGTTGGACATGAACTAGCACATGCGGTGGTGATCTCACCGTCGATTGGCCTTCTACTTTGTTTTTTTGCTTTCAGCTTTCCTGCTTGTATCCTTTGAACGCAAAAAGAGCATTTTTCCATCACTCCCCTCGACCTTACCGTTACATCTGGATTAAGTACCATCTTGCCAAGATCTGAGTTCATTTGTGGATTAGAGACAGCAAATTGATCGTTATCGTGATACTTAAACCAATTAAACCTTCTTACTTTATAAGGACAGTTATTAGCACAATACCTGGTTCCAATGCACCGATTATAAGCCATTTGATTAAGCCCTTCGCTGCTATGTGTAGTAGCCGCAACCGGGCAAACGGTTTCACATGAGGCATTGTTGCAATGCTGGCACATCATGGGCTGGAAAGTAACTTCGGGGTTTTCAGAAGCCTTTTCCATTTCTTTTTTATTATCCCTGGTTGCATCGCTGCTATAATACCGGTCGATGCGCAACCATTGCATTTCCCTTCTGTTAAGCACCTCTTCTTTACCTACAACAGGTATGTTGTTTTCAACATTACAGGCCACTATACATGCTGAACAGCCTGTACAACTGTTCATATCAACAATAAGCCCCCAATGGTGGTTTTCATATTTGTGCCCCTTCCACATACTGATGTTCTGGGGTTTCTTCTTATGATCAGGGTCTGTCCAAGTTGAAACATAGGGACGATAACGTCCAGCACCTGGGTCTTTTTGGTACTCGCCCAATGTGGATTCCTGGATCACTGTTTCCCTGCCCATGTAGGTTTGATGTGTTTGGGTACGTGCCAGTCGGTAAGTTTCAGAAGTCAGGACCACTTGTACATCCACTGTGACAGAAGTGGCTTGCATGCCATCTTTCCCGATAGTGAGAGGATAAATGTTAAGGCCCAGGTTATTGGCCACGTGTCCCGCATTCGTTCTACCATATCCAACCGCAATACCCAATGTACCTCTTGCTTGACCCGGTTGAATTAATGCTGGCAATGAATAGGTATTGCCTCCAACAGTAATATCAATCTTATTTGTTCGGTCTTCCAACATGGTCAATCCAAGATCACTGGCATCACTTTGGGAAATAGTTACATATTGATCCCAAGTGACTTTTGTAATTGGATCTGGAAGTTCTTGTAACAGTGGATTATTTGCCATGGATCCATTTCCTATTCCAATTTTCTGATAGATGGCAATTTCAAATCCAGTATTATCAGCAGTATAATTATTGTTGATTGCCTGTTCCACCGAGGTGAAATCAGCACTGAAATTAATTGAATTTTGGTCTTGGTCACTAACTTGTGTTACATCATTTAACACACCATCATATAATGTCTTATCCCAAAAAGTCTGAAAATCATTGATGGTATTTTGAAATATATAGAAGTTGTCCCTCCAATAATTTTGAAGAAATGTATGATAGTCACTAACATCATTATCAGCCCAGGATAAAAAACTTTCCTGTGCCTGTCTTGTTTTAAACAATGGGGTAATAGTAGGTTGGGCCAGGCTATAAAATCCTTTTTTTGCATTTGCATCGTTCCATGATTCCAGGTAATGATGGTCCGGGGCAATAAAATCCATCAGGTTCGCGGTTTCATCTGGCCTGTCTGAAGTAGATATCTTCAAGCCAACCTTGCTTAATGAGCTTCCTAATTGATTTCCCATGGCATGGTCATAAACAGGGTTGCAGTTGTAAAAGATTACGGCATCTATGTTTCCAGCATCTACATCGGTGATGAATTGGTCCATGACTTCATCATTGCCTTGCCTATAGTATACAGGAGTGTTTAAGTCGATTGTTTGGCCATAGTTTACCAAAAGATCATTGATGGCGTTTACCAATATCTGGACTGCTACATCATTGGAACCGGAGACCACCAGGGATTTCCCTTTGCTTGCCCATAATTCATCAGCAGCTTTTGAAAGATGTTCAACTTCAAGGTTTGATACACTGGTTCTTACTGCTCCTGCTTTGGCAGCTATCAGGTTGTATAGTGTGGCAACTGCTAATCCTTGCTGTGAAGGCCTTATTCCAGTCCTGTAATCAGCATTGGCCCCGGTAAGTGATAGGTTGGACTCAAATTGATAATGCCTTGACATTGTTTTTTTGCTATCGCTTAGCTGACGCGTTTTAGTGTATTGGCTGCTAAATTCAATCGGTGAAATCCACGTACCCAAAAAATCGGCTTCAAAACTTACAATCACTTGTGCCTTACTAAAATCATAAGATGGTATTACCGCCAATCCAAATGATTGTTGATTTGCATTAACTATCCCATAAGCCGACAGCTGATCATACATCACATGTTGTGCAGTGGGGTACTTAGCAATAAAAACATCAATTGCAGCCTTTGTGGTAGGACTTAAAACCGTATTGCTAACAATTCTGATTTGTCCGCTCGCACTGGCAATTCCGCCCAATTTTGATTTTATTTGGGAATCAATGTCATTCCACTCAGCATCACTTGAGCCGGCTTTTGGGCCTTTCAACCGTTCATCGTCATAGAGGGATAGCACCGATGCTTCAACTTGGGCACTCACCCCCCCTTTGGTTATTTTAGACAGTTTGTTGCCTTCCACCTTTATCGGTCTGCCTTCTCTTGTCTTTACAACTATGCTGCAATAATCACCTCCGTTGAGATATGTTGACGCGTAATAGTTTGCTGTGCCAGGATTTACATCAACCGGTTTATTGAGATAAGGGATGGCCTTCCTGACAGGAGCTTCGCAAGCTGCTAGTGAGGCAGCGGCCAGGCTAAAACCCATCATCTTCAGAAAGTCACGCCTAGTGCTTTCCAGCCCAGGGCTTTGGTTATCCTGATTGCCATTTATTGGTAAATATTCCGGAAATTCCTTATTCGCATACTTGATATATCCAGGGTCATTGGTCAGTTGTTCCAACCCTTTCCAGTAGCGTTTTTTGGTTTCTTTCATTCTTTATCCCTATAGATTCTTTTAATCAATTATAATTAATAATGACACTTGGCACATTCCAGCCCCCCGATATCCCTTACTTTCATAGGTTCGCTGGCATCATGCAGTTCAACCAAATTGTCGTAATATTCATTGCCTCTTGTTTTCACATTTGTAGTACGGTGACAATCAATGCACCATCCCATGGTAAGTAAAGAATGTTGCCTCACTATGTCCATTTCCTCAACCGGCCCATGGCATGTTTGACATTCCACACCTCCAACCACAACATGTTGTGAATGGTTAAAATATGCAAGATCGGGCAGATTATGTACCCTGACCCATTCTATGGGTTGGTTATTTTCTACGGCAGCATATATTTTCTTTATCTCTGTAGATTCTACATTTGATCCGGTTATTTTGATAATCGAATTATGGCAATTCATACAAATGTTGGCTGATGGAATATTGGCATTTTTACTATTCCTAACTCCTGTATGACAATAATTACAGTCAATTTGAAAATTACCTGCATGAACTTTATGGGAAAAAGCAATAGGTTGGGTTGGTGCATATCCTTGCTGAACGCCTATTGAATACAAACCATCGATAACATTCTTTAATATTATGGAGGTGAAAATGAAAACCATAACACCAATCGTTGCCCTATGTTTGAAGAAGGCTTCAAAATTAAAAGATTGCCTGACGATATCAATATCTGCTTCATCAAGACCCTCCTTTTGTTGGAGATACTTTTTCAAAACAGTCACGATAATCACCAGCACAACCAACATCAAAGCCAGTACGATAATCAATCCAACAAGCACAACTGTTAAATAACCAGAAGCGCCATCTGGCTGTTCACCTTCAACTTGTCCTTCTGCCCCCCCTCCTAATGCAGCTACATCTTCTTTTTCAGCTTCCGCTTTTATATAGGCTAAAATTGAGAGTATCTGATCATCCTCAAGAAAATCAAATGCGGTCATTTCCACTTTATTATATTCATTGAATATATTAACCGCGTCTTCATCGCCGCTGGCAATAACCTTTTGCGAATTCTTGACAAATGCCTGAATCCAGCTAATGTCCCTGCGGTCGTACACGCCCTCGAGTGCTGGGCCAATGACCCTGGCTTTTACTTGGTGGCAAACAATACAGTTTTGTTGGAACAAGGATTGTCCCGCATCAATAGTGGGCTGATCCGTGGGAATGTCTTGAGCTATGAGGCAGTTGGTAACAAAAAGGGATAAAACTAACGTAATTATAGGTATAGTCCGAAGACTAGGTTGGTAATTGGTCATTAGGGAAAATAGTTTACAATAATTTTTGCCTTACATAAGCGGTTACAAATCTACTACCTGATCTATATTTATCAAATAAATTTTGAAGCATTTTAATGAGAAGCAGAATTATTCTCATAAATCTCTTAAATTTCTTTATTAAAGGTTATTTTCATCGGGCAAAGATTACAAATTAAATTAAAGATTTATGAAAGTTTGTTCATTTTACTTACATGTACAATGATTACCTGGCAATTTCAGGGTTTCAATTTATCGTGTTGATTCTTCAACTGATATAAATCATATTTACTGCTGATATTTTCCCTTCAAAATTCTATTGTCTGAATTTATCTTACTTAAGTAAAATCAAATAGGATAATTCTTGAATTGAAAGGAGGTGGCGGAATAAATAAAAAAGATTTTGAAGTTAAGATAGAAGATGGTTATCTTAACCATAGACTTGACAAAATCCATCTTTTTGGAAGACTTAAAAGAAAGGATCATGGAAATCAAAAACATTCTAGTGCCAGTTGACTTCTCCGATTGTTCCATTAATGCCCTTCGCTTTGCCATTGAGGCTGCCCACCATTTGAAGGCACGGTTACATTTGTTTCATGCGTACCATATCCCAATCCCGGTCGCTGAAATGACACTGGCCATGGATGCCAAAATAGTTGAGGATTTTCAAGCGAAGGCAGAAGCAAATTATACAGAGCTGAAGAAGGACATCCCATCCCTTATTGAAGTTACTGATTCTTTCGAGATCGAATTTGCATTCGCTATTGATGCTATTATTAAAAGGGCAAAACAAGATATTGACTTGGTAATCATGGGTACTAAAGGTGCCACTGGGCTAAGAGAGGTTTTAATGGGCAGTCTTACCGCGGATGTAATTTCAAAATCAAACATTCCCATACTTGCCATTCCCGGGGATGCTAAATCTTGCGACATTAGAAAGATCGTTTTTGCTACCGATTTCAGCAAAGTTGATGATCCAAGTTGCTGGGATATTGTTGAAGCCATGGTAGAAGGCTTTAGTGCTTCACTGGATTTGTTACATGTAAATCCCAATCTCGGTGCCACTTCTGTTGAGAAGGCCGAAGAGGCCTTTCACCTGGATCAATATCTTAAAGAAACAGAACATGACTTTCAGTTTACAACTGAGAAGGACGTTGAAAAAGGCATCAATGATTATATCAATAACAATCCGGTTGACATGTTGGTTTTAATGCCAAAAAAACATAGTCTTTTTGGAAAGTTGTTCCACAAAAGTGTCACCCAAAAAATGGCTTACCATACTCATATCCCATTGCTGGCATTTCATTGTGAAAGTTGATTGTCGGTTTTTGGTTGATCGTTGGTAAAGTAGTAAGTATAAGTTCAGAAATAATACCTTTTGAAAGCTTCTATGGCTTCATATTCTGCCAGTCCCAAGTTATTATATAGTTCGGCGGTATTTTTGTTCCTGAATTCCGATCGCTGCCAAAATTCCCTTTTATCAGCACCTGGGAATAGAGCAGAATCTTTCTGGGATTGGTGTTTAAAGATTGCTTTGCGCTTTTGCAATACCTGATCAGGGCTAAGTGGAACGGCCATATCGATGTCGTTAATGTCCCATTCCTGCCAAGCTCCACGGTATAACCAAACGTAACATTCATTCATCCAGGATTCCTTTTTCAGGATATCGAGTGCCCTATATATGGCATTGAGGCAAGCCCGGTGGGTTCCATGGGGGTCGGACAGGTCACCAGCAGCATAAATCTGATGAGGCTTGATACCTTTTAATAAGTCTACAATGATCTCTACATCTGTTTCACTAACAGGCTTCTTTTTTATCAGCCCAGTTTCATAGAATGGCATTTCCAGGAAATGGGCCTTATCATCAGTCAGTCCAATATACCTACATGCGGATTTCGCCTCTCCCTTGCGGATTAATGTTTTTATTCTTTGAATCTCCGGGCTATCGACCTGACCATGTTGCTTATTATTCAAGGTATCTGAAACCCTTTCATAAATATTTCTTATCTCTTTATTTTCACCACCATTTGAATCACTGAAATCAACTAAGAAATCCACATATCGAACCACGTCTTCATCAAAAACTGCAATATTCCCTGAAGTCTGGTAAGCAACATGGATTTCATGACCCTGGTCTGCCAACCTTTGGAAAGTCCCGCCCATGGAAATTACATCGTCATCGGGGTGAGGGCTAAAAATAACTACTCTTTTTTGAACAGGTTCAGCCCTGTCTGGCCTGTAAGTATCATCGGCGTTGGGTTTACCACCAGGCCAACCAGTGATCGTATGTTGTAACTGGTTGAAAATATCAATATTAATATTATAAGCAGAATTAAATAGCACTACCATGTCGCCCATGCCATTATCACTGTAATCCCTGTCTGTTAATTTCAATATTGGTTTGTCCAACTTCTGACTAAGCCATACTACGGCCTTCCTCACCATATCCCCATCCCAATCGCATGTACTTACCAACCATCGCGATTTTACCCTCACAAGTTCATCAGCCGCTGCCTGATCCAAATAAATAGTTGCATCAGGATGGTTTTGCAAAAATGTTGCAGGTATCAAGTCTGTTGTTTCCCCTTCAATTGCTTTCTTAATAATTTCTGCTTTACCTTCTCCCCAAGCAATTAATACGATTTTCTTTGATCTCATAATAGTCCCCACTCCCATAGTAATGGCTTTCCGTGGAACGTTTCCTTCCTGAAAAAAATCGCTGGCAGCATCTAAAATAGTTATGTAGTCAAGGTTAATCAGTCTTGTACCGGAATTAAAGGATGAACCTGGCTCATTAAATCCAATATGTCCAGTTCGGCCAATGCCTAATATTTGCAGATCAATACCTCCACAGTTTTCGATTTCCTGCTCAAATTGTTGACAATATTCCAGGATTGACTCCTTTGGAACAGTACCATTGGGAATATGGATATTTTTTACATCGATATCTATATGATCGAAGAGATATTCTTTCATAAATCTCACATAACTCTGAAACGTTTCAGGTTGCATTGGATAATATTCATCCAGGTTAAATGTCACTACATTCTTAAAACTCAATCCTTCATCTTTATGTAATCTGATAAGTTCATTGTAAACACCAGTGGGGCTTGACCCCGTGGCCAATCCCAATACACACTGCTCTCCCTGCGTTGCCTTATCTTTTATTAATTCGGCAATTTCTTTAGCCAATTCCTTTGAGGCCTGTTTCGAAGATTCAAATATTTCAGTACGGATTTTTTCAAACCTTCTAAATTCCTGCTCGATACTAATTACCTGCTTTGACATTTTGTATAAATTGATATTGTGTTTTTATTTAAAGATGATAATAAATTAATTTACTTAATTTTAACAAATTTAGCAGATTTTAATATTCAAGTTTTACCTGGTTTTGATATTAATGCATTTTGAGATCGTGTTATATATAGATTGGTGAAATTGTGGATTTACCCACGATGAAATAATATTGTACAAATGCTACATAAACTTCTTTTTCTTTCATTTATAAACCTACTGACAATTAATGCTATTTTCTCACAAAACAAAACTCATTTTTTTGACAATGCGAGAGAAATCAAAATTAATCGTTATGAAGAGGTGAAGGGGACCCCTTATATTTACAAAGAGTGGAGGCTGGCAAACATCATCGATAATAACAATCTGATATTTGAAAATGTTAGCTTAAACTATAACGGGTATACAAAAAATTTTGAGGTAAGAATTGATGATCAGTTTATTGAACTGAATGAAAAATTTTACAAACGTATTGATGTATTATTACCCAATAAAAAAGAGAAGGAGGTTTATTTGCGTGGAGTTCATGAAAAATTTAAAGAAGGGTTCATTCGGGTATTGTTCAACAAAGATAATATAATGTTGCTCAAAGATTTTGAAGCAAGAATGATAGAGAATGTGGTTCAAAATGTCGGCATTCCCGAAACTTTCAGAAGGTTTGTGCCGATCACCAAATATTTCATTAAAAATAATGATGAACTAACACCAATCAATCTCAATAAAAAATCAATTCAAGCTTATTTTGAAAATAAAATTGATTTAGATGATTTTGTTAAAAAGAACAAAATCAAGATGAAATCCGAAGAGGATATAATTAAAATACTTGAATATTGGATAAATCAAGATTGAAGCTTCAAGTCAGATCACGAATTTTATGTGCCAAATGCATCCCTATGGGGAAGTAAATTACAAATCACAAAATAATCAAATTACAAATAAATTTCAATGACTTAAATTTCATAATTCCTGCTTGAAAAATTCCTTATGAAATTAATGACGAATACATATAACGTACCTTGTAAAGGTAGTGGCTAGATATATTTTGCCCCAGCAACTATATAAAAAGGTGCGGCATCGGTACTTTTTACCCCGTCGTCGGGGTAAAATATAGGGACGGAGGGGTCGTGGACCCCTCGGTCGGCCCTTTAAAGGGGGTTTGGGATCTGCTATGTAGAAGCTGCTATTGGAATGTGACCTCCGTGCAATCCATAAATCCAAATAATCTGTGATACAGACTTAAAAGAATCCCAATCCCAGGTAAAATGACACCTTGACTTTTCAAAGAACACTCCCCTTATAGTCTCATTATCAAGTATATCCAATATCATATAATGATATAACATAACCCAGATAATCTCATTAACAAAATATATCCATAAAATATATTTTATAGTTTGCTTGTATAATATAATAAATGTTCAGAGTATTGGAATATTGTTTTATGATATTACTATAATTAAAAAATGTACTGATCTGCTGTGATGAATATAAAATCCAGCAATAAATACTTATAAACAAGCTGTTATGTATTATCAAATATTATTATTATCAAGAAGTGTTTGTTTATTCATGGCTTTATATGCGATTCAGGTTATAGGCCAAAGTGATGTAAATTATGTTCCACCATCTCCAAATGCAGCTGCTTTGATGAAATATGTAAGTGTCCCAGTCAATTTATATACTGGAACACCAAACGTCAATTTGCCAATCTGCAATCTTCAAAGTCGTAGATTGAATGTACCTATAACAGTAAGCTATCATGCATCTGGGATTAAAGTACAAGATTTAGCAAGTTCCATAGGATTGGGGTGGTCATTAAATGCAGGAGGTGCAATAACCCGGGTTGTTAGAGGATTACCAGATGAGGATCCCAATGGTTACCTTAATAACTCCTATAGTGAAACTACAAATTTCATAAATCTTATCAAGATTGGCAATGGAACAAGAGATGCTGAACCCGACTTATTCTTTTTTAATTTCTTAGGTGAGGTTGGAAAAATTGTACTTGATGAAAACGGTGTTCCATTGGCGATACCTGATGTGGGGCTTAAAATTATACCCCCAGATTTTTCCAATATTAATCCCTCTTGGGAAATAGTTGACTTGGAAGGGACAAAGTATGTATTTGGCAACACTTCCGAGTCCAGGGAGAATACTTCCATAAAAATGAATTACCAAGATTTAAGTGAGGCAAAGACATTTATCTCTACATGGTATTTGACAGAGATAATTGAGGCTAATCGTACAGACATTATTTATTTTACTTATCTAGAGGGAGTTGATAACTATTATGAAAACTTTCGCCAAGTAAAAAATGATAAGTATGCCCAATTATATCAAGACCCGGCAATTACACCTCAATTTATACCTGAATCGGTTGTGGATATAATTGCTGAAATTACTATTCGATCACCAAAATATCTAAGTAGGATTGATACTGAGTTAGGCTATTCATTAATCAGTTCAGAAAGTGACAGAACTGATTTAAGTGCTGCAAGGAGGTATATTGAAATAGCAACTTACAATTTGCTTGGAGACTTACAGAAAAAAGTAAGATTTGGTAATAATAATTATTTCGATGCTGGTTGTGGTGATTCATGTAAAAGGTTAAAGTTAATGGCCATTTTCGATAATACTGGTGATAATCCTATTACTTTGTATCGATTTGACTACAATGAATCTGAAAACCTTCCAGCTAGGAACTCCATAAATACAGACCATTGGGGTTATTATAATAACAATACTTACCCTAACAGCCTTCCCCCGTTAATGGTAAATGGTACAGAATGGAAGCCAGGAGCAAACAAAGACTCCTATTTTCCTAGATCCCAAGCAAACATATTAACAAGGATTAATTACCCCACGGGCGGATATCAAGAGTTTATTTATGAACAAAATGAATTTGATGATTCTGGTATTAATAAAGTAACCGGGGGCATTAGGATTAAATCAATCAAGGAATATGATGGAAAGGTAGAAACTTCAAAAACGTTTAAATATACTTTTGACGGGACTGCTAAATCAAGTGGGATAACTTACAGAAATCAAAACAATCAAGTTTTAATTGTCAATAAACAAAACAATGGTAACGGTGAAGTGAGTGTCTCCTACTATCAACGTTTTTCAAATTCCCAGATTGACCTATTGGATTTGTCTGGTGTAAATGTTGGGTATAGCGAAGTGACAATTAAATATCAAGATGGATCAAAAGAGGTTCAGAAGTTTACAAATTTCAATGATAGGAATGATGACCCGGCAAATGTTTTTTATTCAACACTGGTTGGGAGTCAAAATTCAGAATTGAACTCTGATGGCCCCCCATTCATACCCAGAAGCAGTAAATCTTTTGAAAGGGGGTTGATAAAAGAGAAATTAATATTTGATGATAATCAAATCCTTCTAAAAAGAATTGAAAATATCTATGATTTCAACAAGATTTCATCCCGGTCAGTCAAAGGATTTCGCACCATGTTGTTAATTTCAGATAATAACTACCTAACCTATCTTTCAGGAGAGTATAAAGAACAACATCACGATGTGAGATTAAAAGAGACTAAAATTGAAGATTTTGATCAAAATAATCCACTCCAAAAATTAATATCCAGATCAGTTTACTCCTACGCCACTAATTATGGAGCATTATTAAAGTCTCAAATTAGTTATTTAAACAATGGAGAGAAAATTATTACAGAATATAAATATCCTACAGATTATGCCATACCATCCTCCGGCAAATCGATAATGTCTGTTAACGCCCTAAAGGAAATGCAAAACAGGCACATGGCATCCAGGGTTATTGAGAAAACAAATTATGTCGAAAAAGGAGAGGGCAAATCCCTCATTAACAGTATAGTGACCCAATTTAGATTTGAAGGGGAAAATGGAAGTATAATACTGCCAGCTTCAGTATGGGAAACCAAGAAACCAATCTCCAACTTTGGTGAATTATCTCAAATTGTCCAAACTACCAATGATTGGGGGATAACTGGCAATGGATTTCAGTTACACCCAAGTTATCATCAGGTTCATAGTTTTGATGTTTACGATCAAAATAGTGGTAACCTATTAAAAGAAACCGACAAGGCTGGTATTACCACATCATACGAATGGGGTTATAACAACAGCCTGGTGACTGCGGTTATCATAAACAAGGGTACTTTAAAAGCACATCGGACTGAATATACACACA
>CBDVAV010000025.1:0-16097 GCA_965372055.1 uncultured bacterium
TAATGTCATCCATTGAAAATCACCATTTACCCCAAACCCTGAAGGGAGTGCTGATAATCAATGGTATAATGGTCAAAATTAGTGTTTTATGAATCAAAATAATTCTGTTAATGCTTTCACGGAACAATAATTTCATTATCATCCAAGCAAAAAAAAGGTAACGACAAGTCGTTACCTTTTTTTACCAACTATACATTAGTATCATTATTTAAGAGCAGGCCAGTTGGCTCCGCCTTCCCTTGTAATAGTTGTTACTCCAGCTTCACCACAGCAATCATTATTCCAATCAAAAATCACGTCAGCTCCACTTACCGTTACGCTATTGAACTGGTAAATTTCGCCCCATTGACTTGCCCCACTCCAGCTAAGCTTACCGCATGCATCATTGATTAATAGATCACCTTCAGGAAAAGCCCCAGCTGACCCATAGGTTCCATCTCCATAGCAAGCATCATATGCCCCGAACGAATAATCCCCATCAGCTACTGAATATTGACCGGAACCTTCATTTACCCATGTGGTCGTACCTGTCACAACAGTTCCGCACCACCCCACGGTAGAGTAGGTATGTGTACCCTCAAGGCCCGAAGGGCAGATAATATTTGCGGTTACTGTAAACGCACCTTTAAATGCAGCCGATGAAACAATGTTCGGCCCAGTGTTCTGGTCATTGAACGATGACCCATCGGTCTTTACCACGGTGGCATGGAACCTTATCGCATCACCACCATTGATTTGCGCACTGGTGATGCCCATGGCATCCAAACCAGCCTGAAACCCCAAAGTAAGCGATGTAGTAGGCAACCCGGTATCGGGATTTGTCGTAAACGAGGAAGCGGGTATGCTCATAAAAGCAACTTCACTTATGCTGCCTATCCCGTTATTGTTGTCAATGTACTCCACCGTCCAATCATAGGATGCAACATTTTTACCATCGTTCTCGTCATAGAATTCCACCTGCACATCTATCGATGAATTTGCTATGTCAAAAAAATCAAACACACCCGTGGGCGTATCATTGATAAATCTGGCAAAAGCCCCTTTCTGCAATTCATCAAAGGTCTCGAATGGCAACTCCGGATCTCCGCAGGAGCTCACTATCCCCAATGATGCAGAACATAATAATATATATCTAATTTTTTTCATTTTCGTTCTCTGTTTATACATTAAAAATCAAGAATGCCAGCAGGGTTTGTATCCCAAAACACTTGCTCTGAAACAGTTGTCCTTTGTTCTTTGTTGGCATTCAAATTTACATAATCAGCAGGGTACCACATCAGCCTGGTGAATGAACCTGGGTCTGCCTGCCTAGTGGCTTGCATGCCCAATGGCCTTCCCCCTGTTCTGCGGTATGCATTGTACATTTCTACTCCATTCCCGATAAGGGCCCTCCAGTATTCATGCATTACTTCATCCAATTTGTCTGCTGCTGCATCATATCTCACCAATGCTTCTGCCACATAGGCATCTATGTCTGGCTGGGTGTTCAGTACAGGATCGCCATTGTCATCAGTGCCGCCAATCTGCACATCTCCAATACTGGTAGAATAACTCATCACTTTGTCTATTGACTCCCTGATCCCTTCTTCAAAATATGTCCTGGCAGTACCAGTAGTCCCTAACTCCAAGGCTGCTTCTGCCAACATGAATTTTACAAAAGATGACAACATGATAGGTTCGATCCCTGCTCCGCCGGCACCATCGGTACCACTGCTTTGGACATCGGTTCCTTCACCATTGTCGAATTTTCCACCGCCGGGATAAATCCCCCATGTGGTCCTTTTTTGACCATCCGGTGGAATTCCGTCATTATTTCCATGATCACGGCCCCAGTAGCCCTCTGCTGCTGATGCATCATTGAGTGTCGGGGCTCCAGCCTGATCAGTTCCCCCTGCAAGGTTGGTAGCTACGCACCAGGGCCAGTCATTGTTAAAATGTAATGGCCTTGGGGCATTAACACAAGCTAGGGTAAACTGGTCTTCATCGCCAGCATCAAGATCCTGTCTATAATAATAGTACCTGATACGGGGATCCCTTACATTATGCCTGTTACCAGTTTCGCCGCCACGAAACTCCCACATCATGTAGTTGGACATATACGGCCCACCGGTCTCATAAGCTCCTGAATAGTAGGAGTGTCGGGAGTCCGGGTTGGTCCTGTTGGTACCGTATTCAAACTGAAAGTCATCAACTGAAGAATTGATCAACATACCACCCGCAATCAAGGCATTGATTTCTGTGGTAGATGTCGCAGCATTCACTAGTCTGGTATTCAAATACCACCTGAGTTTCATGGTATTGGCAACCCTCAGCCATCCTGTGGCATCACCGTTGTAAAATAAATCTGTTTCTGGTGACCCCTTGGGTGTAGTTTGAAAATCTGCTATCGCCTCGTTGATCAATGCCAGCGCATCGTTATAAACATCCACCTGATTATCAGCAACTGGGCTGGGCACAGATGGTCCCTGTAATGCATCTGAATAAGGTACATCTCCGAAAAAATCTACCAAAGTCATCATTATATAGGCCTTCAGCAATTTTGCCGCCCCCGAGTGAGTGGTCAATCCCACTTCCTCGGTTTTTAATAACATCTCCTGGACATCGGGGAATTGGCTTGAATAGGCTGCATTCCACATGCCATTGAATGTGTTTGGAGATACATTATTGTCATATTTGTTCCCGCCCATGGCAGCACCAATCCTCACTATTCTATTTGAGATATTAGATGCATTGGCGAAAAACTGTACAAAAGACCCTTGCACAGTGTTAAAAAACAATTCTGTATTGGCTTTTTCTGAGGTGACCGCATTGGGGTCATCCAGCAAATCCAAATCGGTGTTGTCACAGGCCAATGAGACCAGCAACAACAATACAATCATTATTATATTCTTATAAAATTTCATTATTTAAAATTATTTAGGTTTTAAAATGTGAATCTCAACGTGACTCCGTACTTCTTCGAGGTGGGGCCAGTGACAAAGTCAAAACCCCTGCCATTTCCCACACCCAAGCTGAGTACTTCCGGATCAAAATTCGCACTATTGGGGAAATTAATGGCATCATACCATAGGTTCTGCCCACTGAATGTAAGGGAGGCAGAGCCAAATGGTAAATTAGCCAACAAACTCTTTGGTGCATCAAAGGAGAGAGATATTTCCCTAAGCCTGAAATGGGTTGCATCAAACATCCTGTTCTCAGATATAAACACACCGGCATCCCTCCAAAAGTGATTGTTAGAGGTTATTTGAAAATCATTTGGAGTTCCATCATCCTTTACACCTTTTACTACCACAGGAACAAACCTGTCGAAATCCGTCTCCTCCAATATACCCCTTGAATAAAGGGTTGAAGCCGTTGCCCCGTAGATATCACCACCTTCCTGGTAGTCAAACTGGAACCTGAAAGTGATCCATTTCCAGGATACCTGGTTAATAACACTTACTGTAAAGTCAGGATTTGGATCAGCGGTAATACCAATCTCAGGATCGGGTTGGTAAACACCTATGGCATCCATGATTGGTTCACCATTATCATCCCTCAATACCATATCAGATTGAATAACCCCATAAGGTTCCCCAGGAATTGCATAATTGCCCAATGTAGTATACCCGTCGATTAATATCTGGTCAATACCAGGAGCAAGGCTTATCACCTCACTCTTGTTACTGGTGAAGTTACCAGTGATGCTCCATATAGTATTGTTGTTGACTATTGGTTTGATGTTAACCATGACCTCTATCCCTTGGTTTTCAATTTCTGCAGAGTTAACCGTAGTATTGGTAAATCCTGTAGAAGGATCCAAGTCCAAATCTATAATCAAATCCTCCGAGGTCTTCTTATATAATGACAGATCCAAGCCAACCTGGTCATTTAAAAACCTTCCTTCGATCCCTAATTCCAACTCCCTATGAATCTCTGGCTTTAGGTCAGGGTTTCCTGATCTATCACTTACACTGTTAAAATTTAATACTGTTCCATCACGCTTAATAAAAGCATTCGGTATTGTTGCCAACACACTTCTGGTTTGATATGGATTAGGGTATCCTGCCGATGTTCCATAGCCAAATCTTACCTTAAGAAAGTTCAACATGTCGCTTTGAAGTGATAAAGCGTCCAAAGGCAATACGGATAAACTGGCACTGGGATAAAAAATTGACCTGTTGTCCTCTTCCAAGGTTGAGGTCAGGTCATTTCTGCCCTGTAAATTCAAGTAAAGATAATCGTTATATCCTAAAGAAAAACTCCCATAAACCCCAATGGTGTTCTCCTCTCTGATTGTACTGAAGGACGTATGGTCAATGAAGTTACCATGGGTAAACAAACCATAGATAAACTGGTTCGTGCTATTGGTAAAAGTTCGGTCTATGGTCTCCCGTTTGAGGTTGGCACCTAATACCCCTGTCAGGTTTAAGGATGAGGTAAGATCACGATCAAAATTAAAGTTAAAGTTATGGTCCTGGATGAAATTTAACCTTTGGGATGTTTGCATTAATCCATCCCTGATCTGTCGTCCACCCTTGTTTATGGTATACCTTTTCTGTTGGATGTAAGTATCCAAACCAACTCTATATGAAACGTTTAACCAGTCAGTGAGGCCATAAGACATGGTAATGGACCCGAAAAACCTTCTGACCTTCTCCTCATCATTGCTGTTGTTCAATGTCCACAACGGGTGTTGGATATCGTTACCGCCGCGATAAAAAATACTGGTATTGTCTATTGGGTTCTCATATTCCAAACCAAACAGGTCCACACTCCTCGGGGTATATAAAACATTGCTGAACAACGATGACCCAGCAGGGTTGGAACTGAATATAATTCCTGCCGGTGGTGCATTCCTGTCTGAAGTTATGAAGTTAAAGGAGGGTGCTATCATCAGCCCATTCTCTAATTTGGTGCGCCCACCCACTCCAAAATTATGCTTCCTAAGGTTACTTCTTTTGTTGGGAACAAACCCGTCATCTGCCAAGTAAGCATAGTTCAAGTTAATAGTGGAATTGTCGCCAATCCTTGCCCCGATATTTAACGAAGTATTAGAAATTACACCGGTATCAAAAAATTGCTGCAGGTTGTCATAAGGCTTGTACTGATAACACGCACAGTCATCATATTGTGGGAATACAGTATTCAATGCCGCCCTGTCGTATGGATGGGTTATAGTGCCATCTGCTTCTATACCATTTCTGCCGGGTTGGTCAAAAGGCGCCCCCCAGTTAGAAAATGCTGCTGCAGCAAAGTTTTGCCATCCGTTTCCATATTTATCCTGGTCATCTGGAATACTCGCCGCTTCGTTGGCAAATACAGATTGGGTCAATGTGACCTCAAGTCCCTTGTTTGCTGAAAGGCTTGACCCGTTTTTGGTAGTTACCAAAACCACGCCGTTCCTGCCCGCTTCACCGTACAATACCGTTGCACTCAGCCCTTTTAGAATACTGATTTCTGCTATATTATTAGGGTCAAGGTCCAGGAAGCGGCTGGAAGCGGTAGCTCCACCAGTTGAAAATCCCCTGTCATTATTGGTATCCGTATTGAAAGGCACACCATCAACGATAAACAGGGGTTGGTTATCCCCTGTAATCGAGGAGTATCCCCTGATAATGATATTTGTGCCTGATCCTGACAAACCACTGGTCGAGGTTATATCGACACCAGATACTTTTCCTCTTAACAAATTGCCAATATTAGCTTCAGGCCTGGAATCAATCTGGTCAGAACCAACTGTTGATACCGCATATCCTAGGGAAGCCTTGTCCCTTGAAATACCCAGTGCCGTAACTACAACCTCCTGTAGTTCAGAAACATCAGATGCTAGTTGTACATCAACAACTGACCTGGAACCTACAATTATCTCTTGTGACAATAAACCTACAAAAGAAAAGATCAATGTCCCTCCCCCTTCTGTCAGGGTCAGTTTGTAATTACCGTCTACATCGGTAATTGTACCGTTAGCAGTGCCCTTGAGCACTACGTTCACACCAGGTATTGCTAAACCCTCTTCCAACGTGGTTACAGTACCTGATACTGTTCGTTCTTGTGCCATACTCAAATGAGCTACAAGCACAAAACACATTACAAAAATTAGTAAATTTTGTTTCATATAATGTTAGGTTTTAAATTGAAACTCACCTTACTACTACATCATAGTAAGGCCAAATAAGGCACAAACTTGGGAAGTTTTGGCGGAAAAAAAATCACCCGAAAAAGATGATTTTTATAAATCAGATAAGATTATTTACCCCTTTTAGGGGGAGAATTGAGTATAAGTTAAATTAATTTTAGATCAATTTTTCCAATTTAGCCAGTTTTAGGGCATCTGTCTTATTATTCACGTGCAATTTGGTGTAGATATTCTTAACATGGGATTTAACTGTTTCCAAGCCGATGGACAACTCCCCGGCAATACTTTGATAAGTTTGTCCTGATGCTAATAATGATAGAACTTCCGTTTCCCTTTTCGAGAGGGGTGTATTGTAATTTTTCTGAAATGACCGCACTACTAAATTGGCAATCCTTGAACTCATCGGTGCCCCATTTTTAAGAACCTCTTCAATAGCTTCCAGTAGTTCTGCATGGTTTGCACTTTTCGTAATGTAGCCGATTGCCCCGGCACAAAGAGCATCGAAAACCATCTCACTGTCCTCATAAACGGAAATTACAATGATTTTAACTTCGGGTTTTATTTTCATGATTTCCCTGATCCCGGTTATTCCATGCATGCCAGGTAAGTCCAGGTCCATAAAAATAATTTCCGGGTTATCCTTCGATAAATTCTTGATGGCCTTTTCACAACGTGAATATGTATTAACCACCATATAATTGGGATTGCAGTTAATTATCAAAGCATACCCTTCCCTGACAGGCTCATTGTCTTCTACGATGGTAATTCGGGTCCTGGGATCGAGTGTATTGTAGTTAAATTTCATTTTTTCAAATTATATCGTGTGTGATTCTATTAATTACCCCCGAATAACGGGGTATATTTTACTATAACTTTCAACCCCCGAGGTTGATTTTTTTCTATTATTAATTGAGCATTGATCTTTTCTGCCCTAATGTCCATATTATATAGGCCTTTTGTTGACTTGTTTGTATCTTTTTTCTTCAGGCCTTGTCCATTATCTGATAAGATTATCTCAAACCCACCAGTAACCTGATTGACTTTGGAATCAAAGGTCAGTTCATCAGCATTCGAGTGTATCAAGCTGTTGGTCATTGCTTCTTTAAAAATTCCCAGTAAATGTCTGCTGGTGCCGATGGGCAATGTGATGGCCCTGGCATCATCTAAAAAATGCCTGGTCACTTTAAACATTATACTGGTATTTGAGAAATACTCTACACCCTTGTCCCTTAAATAAGTTAGCACTTCAAAAAGATTGTCGCTTTGGGGATCCATTGACCAAATAAATTCCTTTGTTCCCTTATACAGGAACTTCGAAGAATTTTCCAGCTTATATAACACATCCGAAATTGATTTATCACTTGCACTAAGTTTGATTGACAAAGCACTGACCATGGCGATAATGCTAGCGAGGTGATTCCCCATTTCATCATGAAAATCGATGGCCATTTCTTTTCTAATGGCATCTATCTCTTTTCTTCTGTTATCCTCTATTATCCCGATCTCTTTGATCCTTGAATTCAACAATGTATTATTATATAATATGAAAAGTAAAAAAATCAACGTAGTTACAACCCCTTGTATTAGAATGATATTCCATGTTCCTATATATGCTAACCAAGAACTATCCAAACAAAAAATAAAATAACTCATTAGGACTTGTAAATTAGGTTATTACCCAAAGGTAGCACAATTATGCATTTAATATACTTTTTTAATATTTTATTTTACTATTATATGTTTTTATCCCTATATATTAGGGATATTGTTAATTTTAATACACTATAAATAGGATCATTTTGTAGGAATCCATAGTAATAATTGAAGTTAGAGGGCTTATTGTATAAGTCATGTATTCAAGGATAGAGGGCATTCCTTACCTTCACCTAATTATATAGACATTGTAAAAAATCATCCTGACATTTCCCTTCAGCCTAAGAACGGATACCTGTAATCAGTTGGAGGAACAAAGTTCTCTTTTATTGTCCTGGGAGATACCCATCGAAGGAGGTTGAGCATGGACCCGGCTTTGTCATTGGTTCCTGAAGCCCTTGCCCCACCAAAAGGTTGTTGCCCAACAACTGCTCCAGTAGGTTTATCGTTGATGTAAAAATTACCTGCAGAATTCACAAGTTTCTTAGTTGCCAATTCAGTTGCATAACGGTCTTGAGAAAATATTGCGCCTGTTAATGAGTATGGCGATGTAGAGTCCACCAATTCCAAGGTTTCCTCAAATCTTTCAGCTTGGTAAATATAAATTGTGATCACTGGCCCGAATATTTCTTCACATAGCGTGACGAATTGTGGGTCTTTTGTTAGAATTACAGTAGGCTCAATGAAATAACCCTTGGACTTATCACAATTTCCGCCAGCGATTATTTCAGCAAGATCACTGTTTTTAGCCTGGTCTATATAGGCAGCAATGCTATCAAAAGCAGCTTCGTCAATAACCGCATTGAAGAAATTGCTAAAATCTTCCACTCCCCCCATTTTTATGGACTCAAGATCATCCAACAGATATCCATTGACTTCATCCCACATGGTATCTGGAATATAGGCCCGGGATGCTGCCGAACACTTTTGACCTTGATATTCAAATGCCCCTCTGGTTATGGCAGTTGCCAATGCCTTAGCATCCGCAGATTTATGTGCAAGGATAAAATCCTTTCCGCCAGTTTCACCCACAATTCTGGGATAGGATTTGTATTTTGGAATATTCGCCCCTATTGTTTTCCAAAAATGCTGGAAAACCCCAGTACTTCCAGTGAAATGTATACCAGCAAATTCACGATGGTTAAATATTATTTCCCCTGTTTCTGGGCCACCTACATAAATCAGGTTAATTACTCCATCTGGTAGGCCAGCTTCCAAAAATATTTTCATCAAAATATTCGATGAATAAATTTGAGACCTTGAAGCTTTCCATACCACTGTGTTTCCCATCATTGCCACTGAAGTAGGCAAGTTTCCCGCAATCGAGGTAAAATTAAATGGGGTCAATGCAAATACAAATCCTTCTAATGGCCTGTATTCCAATCTGTTCCAGTTACCCGTGGAAGATTCAGGCTGCATGGCATATATTTCTGTCATGTAGTAAGAATTAAATCGGAGAAAATCAGCCAACTCCGCTATGGCATCAATCTCGGATTGATAAGGGTCTTTTGACTGGCAAAGCATTGTAGCTGCATTGAGAATATATCTGTATTTACCGGAAATCAGATCAGCGGCTTTTAAAAAAATACTGGCTCTGTGTTCCCAAGACAAACCAGCCCACCTTTCTTTTGCCCCTAGTGCCGCATTAATTGCTTGTTCAATGTGACTGCCATCCCCTTTATGGTAATAACCTAATATATGCCTATGGTCATGGGGGGGATTAATGGAAACTTTATTGCCAGTCCTGACTTCTTCACTTCCAATATACATTGGCAGGTCTTCTTCTTTTGACAAACATTCCTTAATTGCGTTTTGCAGTAATTTACGCTCACTTGTGCCAGGAGCGTAACTTAAAACAGGTTCATTTTTGGGAGTTGGGATTTTATAAAAACCGTTCGACATTGGTATTGGATTTTTGTTAGGTTGCAAATATATGATTTGGTTTTTGGTTTTTGGTTTTTGTCAGGAATATCTTAGGGAGTATTTGGAGTTTTGGGTTTCGGGTTTCGGGCTTGTCCGCCGAAGGAGGGTTGGGGTTAAAATATATCCATTAATTCACTGAGGCAATTGATTTGATAGGTAACCTTATCTTTAAATGGTTTTCCTTTTGGGTTAAAAAATACCTGATCGATACGGGCTTTCCTCGCCCCGGCGATATCCACCTTTAAATTATCCCCTATCATTACAGCTTCATTAATTCCTGCACCAGCCTTTTCCAGGGCAAAATTGAAAATCTCAGTTTGTGGTTTTTTGTATCCTACTTCTTCAGAAATAATGATTTGCTTAAAGAAATGGTCAATACCAGAGGTTCTCATCTTCACAGCCTGTATATCCTTGAACCCATTGGTGATGATATGAAGTGAATATCTATCTTTCAGATAATGCAATACTTCAATCACAAATGGAAAAATATGGCCTTTTTGGGGGCATTCCTCCAAAAATTCCCGGCTCAATACCTCGGCTTTTGTTTTGTCATTTGAGCCGAAGTGGTTAAATATAGTTGGGAATCTCTCACTTCGAATCTGATTTTTATCAATCAATCCAATATCGTGCTTATCCCAAAGTTCATCATTAACCACGTGGTATTTGGACATAAAATCCTCCTTATCGGCATTCAGTTCATCGGCCAAGACATGCTGGTCGAATAACTCAGACAAGGTTTCTGAAGCATTTCTCTCGTAGTCCCATAAAGTATGGTCGAGATCGAAAAACAGGTGTCCATACTTAGTCAAAATAAAAAGATTTAGTGGGTTGATACTAATTTCCTCTCCTTCAGCTTGCTGGAGGCAAGTTCACGGTTCGATTGCAAGGTGTGGAAAACCCCAATGTCATTTTGAAGCGTTTGGTCTTTTCGTACATATTCAAATATTCTATTCACAAACTCTGTAACTTCTTCCTTTACATCATAAAAAACCCATTGATCGGTTTTTCTAAAACTCACGATCCCCGCATTTTTAAGATAAATTAGATGCCGGGATGTTTTGGTTTGGGTAAAATCAAGAATTTGTTCTAAATCTGAAATACACAACTCACCACAATGGAAAAGCAAGTTCAATATCCTTACCCTGGCTTCATCGGAAAGTGATTTGAAAATCTGTGTGCCTGAGGACAAATTGAAATTTTTAACCCTCATATTTTAAACCATTTTTTTTAAAGTTAGTCAATAATTAAACGAATGGCGGTCTGATTTTTGTTATTATTGTGGTTGAATTAAGTAATTTGGATTGATTACTTTCATTTTTTTGTTTTACATTTTATCTAGATAATTATTACTAAGTGAAAAATCGCTTATACCTCTTTTTTATCATCACAGGGTTGCTGAACACAATATCCATAACGTCATCATTTGGACAAGATAAGGGTGAGGTTGTGCAATTATCGGGAGTGGTATTGGGTGAAGACAGTATAACTGCAATCCAAGGTGTTCATATATATGTCCCAAAATACGGAAGGGGGACTAGTACTAATCCTTATGGATATTTTTCAATGCCGGCTTTGGTAGGTGATAGTGTTGTGATTAGCGTAGTGGGGTACAAAAATCAGAATTACTCTGTTCCCGGCGGTCAAGGTGAAAGCATTACTAAAGTCTTTCAGATGGAGGCCGATACACTTTATCTTGATAACGTTGACATTCTGCCCTTCCCAACTGAAGAAGCTTTTAAAGAGGCTATTTTAGCACTTAGGCTTCCAGATGAATCGGAAAAACTTAAAAAAAGCCTCAATGGCGAGTTTATGGCTTACATGATGGCCAATACCCCTCTAGATCCTGCGATAAATGCCCGCTATATACTCCAACAACAGTTTTACCAGCAAACCCATCGTTACGGAAATATTGCCAATCCATTCTTAAATCCACTTAACTGGGTAAACTTCATCAAATCGCTTAAAAACGGTGATTATAAAAAGAAGAAAAAGAAAAAATAGTGGTTCATCTTTCCCTAGGCTTATCTGTCTCATAGGTAAGGTTTAACTGTTACAGAAATATAACAATCAGAATTAAAGCCGTTAACAGCAAGTAGATTAAGCCAATTATTGCTTTAAGAAATTTATACTCTTTCGTTCTCATAACATTCTCCTTTCTTTGCTATATCTGTTGCACATTTTGTACCAAAATCCATAATCAATCTAAATCTATTAAAATGACGTATTTCAGTTGTCCTGTAATTGAAAGTGTCTCTTATTGGGATATTGTGATAAATTTGGGATGATCTATAGGGGCTTTTTTTGCAGAATGACCATCTAGGTAGTACAAATCCCCCATTGTAGGTGATTGCTTTTTGATTACTTTAAATTTACCCTTGCTAAACACAAATGAATACCAAAAGGAAACTTCAAATATGAGCTATACAACTTCTACTTTCATTATTTTGGTAAAATCAATCATTGTTAAAATTATCAGGGCTAAAAATTCACTTTCCTTATTAGTATATATTTCTTTTTTTTTATTTGTGAGATGTAGCGATGATAAAGAAAACATTGTCATCACTGATCCATTTGAAATTAAAACATTTGAAAAATTAAATGTAATGGCGGATGCAGCCCCAGAGCTATGGACTGGATTTGATTATTTAAAAACATATCCAATATATCTTATAATCAGTACTGCGAATCAACAAAAGGGATATTTACTTAATCCCGCGAATATCCCGACAGGATCCATTGCCCCGGAAAGCAGCTTTGGTTTAAATTTATATCGCAATGATGCGTTTCTGGAAACGGCAAATGCCATACTAGCTGAATTTGATACCTTTATTGATTTTTATTTTGAAATTGAAGGCAACGACTATTTTTTAATTAAATACACGGAAAGTGACAACTTTTATTTTAAATACAAAAACCAAGATGATAATTACGTCCCTCTTGTTATAACCCACGAATTATTCCATATTTTCCAAATAGATCAGTGGATGTTAGTACCGGGCAAAATCCAAGATTTTAATAACTACCCAATTACACCTGTACTTATTGCCTTGCAACTTTTGATGTTTGACTTAATGGAGGAAGTATATCAATTGGAAAATAATGTCGATTTAGAAACCTATCTTAAGTTTTATGTCAGTATTCGGGCTGAAGAAATCAAGCTTGATACAAGTAGCAATCAATTAGTTACAAATATGGCATTAGCCCAGGAATGGAGAGAGGGCACAGCACGATACATCGAACACTTTTCTGCATTTAATTCCATCTTTCCGGCAATCAATACCGATCCAACCCACGGATGGGGGGCTCAATTAGACATGGTCTCTGATGAAACTTCAGTTAGACAAGTCCTTGCATTTCGTATCTGGTATCATACTGGTGCCGCTGTAACACATATTTTACAAAAGTTAGGATTGAATATTGAAACAGGTTTTGCGCAGGGACTGACCCCCTACGTTATTGCAAAAGACTTTCTGGCCCTCACTGACAATGAATTGAATGAATATTTAGAAATGGCTAAGACGAAAGTCACATGGGCAGATTACGTAAAAAGGGCGGAGGAGATATTCTCTCTTTTGTAGAAAAATGGATGAAGTATTTTAATCATGATGGAGCCATCATCTCTTACCAATCTATAAAATCACAATAACTCCTAAAACGGTTTAGATATTTTTGTCGGGATGACTGGATTCGAACCAGCGACCCCTTCGTCCCGAACGAAGTGCGCTACCGGACTGCGCTACATCCCGATTTTTCTGTTCTCAGTTTTCAGTTGGCGGTTGTCAGTATTGTGTCACTTATTTGTATGACTGCTTTACTGAAACCCGAGAACTCACAACTATAAACCGACTAAATATGGATCACTTCCCCATAGGCTGCTGCAGCTGCTTCCATCACTGCCTCAGACATGGTGGGGTGCGGATGTACTGTTTTGATTATCTCATGACCCGTGGTTTCCAGTTTCCTGGCCGCCACTACTTCTGCTATCATTTCAGTAACATTGGCACCAATAAAGTGCGCACCCAGCCATTCCCCATACTTGGCATCAAATATAACTTTAACAAATCCTTCTTTAGCTCCGGCGGCACTGGCCTTGCCAGAAGCCGAAAATGGAAATTTGCCCACTTTTATATCGTATCCTGAATCCTTGGCTGCCTGTTCCGTGTAACCGACAGATGCTATCTCCGGGCTACAATAAGTACAACCTGGAAGGTTATTATAATCGAGTGGTTCAGGATTTAAGCCCATGATTTTTTCCACACAGGTTATCCCTTCCGCCGAAGCAACATGTGCCAACGCAGGGCCTTTTACAATATCACCAATGGCATATATTCCAGGAATATTGGTTCGATAATATGCATCAACCACTACCTGAGCCTTATCAACAGCTACCCCGACATCCTCCAATCCAATACCCTCTAGGTTGGCAGTTACTCCTACAGCAGATAATACAATATCACATTCTATCTTTTCATCTCCCTTAGGAGTCTTAACAGTTACCTTGCACTTTTTCCCTTTGGTATCGACCGTAGTCACCTCAGAACTGGTCATGATTGACATTCCGGATTTTTTGAAGCTTCTCTCCAGTTGTTTTGAGACATCTGCATCCTCAATGGGTACTAAACTTGGCAGGAATTCAACAATGGTTACATCTGTGCCAATGGTATTATAAAAGTAAGCGAACTCTACACCAATAGCACCAGAGCCAACAATCACCATACTTTGTGGCCTCTTGTCTAAAACCAGTGCCTCCCTGTAACCAATTATTTTTTTACCGTCTATTGGTAAATTAGGCAACTCCTTAGACCTTGCCCCAGTAGCTACAATAATGTGATCAGCACTAATTTCACTCTTTTTGCCCTTATTGTCTTCAATTTCAACCTTTTTGCCTGCTTTCAACTTTCCATAGCCAGGAATATGATCAATTTTATTTTTCTTAAAGAGAAACTGTATGCCCTTGCTCATACCCACGGCAACATCCCGGCTTCTTTTTACCATGGCACCAATGTCTACTTTGGCATCCTTTACCTCGATACCATAATCTTTAGCATGCTGAATATATTCGAAGACATTAGCACTTTTTAGTAACGCTTTGGTAGGAATACAGCCCCAATTAAGGCAGATGCCACCAAGTTCAGCACGTTCCACTACGCCAACTTTCATACCCAACTGTGATGCCCTAATGGCGGCAACATATCCTCCAGGTCCGCTACCAATTACCACTAAATCATATTTTGAAGCCATATCAAGTCGTTTGAATTAATCTTTGACAGGCTGCAAATTTAACCTAAATGTGGATAGAAAAAAATGAATAAATGATGATGAATTTGTTATTTGATTCTCCTGTAAATCTGTTATTTTTGGCGCAATTTTGTTTCATAGAAATTTTTACATTTGACTTGACAGAACAGTACTAATTATTACCTTTTTGCTTACAAATTTTTGGTAAATAAAATACAGATGAAATTATTAAACGGTAAAACAGCCTTAATAACCGGTGCCTCAAAAGGCATCGGAAGAGGAATAGCTTTAAAATTTGCAGAACACGGTGCAAATGTTGCATTTACTTATTTATCCAACGTTGAAAAAGGCAAAGCTTTGGAGAAGGAACTTGAAACAATGGGCATTAAAGCAAAAGGGTTCCGTTCAGATGCTTCTGAAATGGCAGCAGCCGAAGAATTGATAAACCATGTGGTAACCGAATTTGAATCATTGGATATCTTGGTTAACAATGCAGGGATAACCCGTGATAACCTTTTAATGCGGATGACTGAAGAAATGTGGGACGAGGTGATCGGCACAAATTTAAAGTCGGTGTTCAATATGGTGAAATCGGCAACCAGGACTTTTATGAAACAAAAAAGTGGCTCAATTATAAACATTACCTCGATAGTAGGGATTAAAGGCAATGCCGGACAGGCTAACTACGCGGCATCAAAAGCCGGGATCATAGGTTTTACCAAATCTATCGCCCTAGAGTTAGGATCTAGGAATATAAGGTCAAATGCCATTGCCCCAGGATTTATCGAAACTGAAATGACCGAAACCCTAGACCCTAACACCGTACAAAGCTGGCGTGATGCTATTCCACTGAAAAGAGGTGGACAACCAGATGATGTGGCAGATGTAGCAGTATTCCTGGGATCAAATCTATCATCCTATGTAACTGGCCAGGTTATTCAGGTTGATGGAGGGATGTTGACCTAAAGATAAGGTTAACTTTTGACGTCACTCCGAATTCTTTTCGGAGTCTGTAATATTAAAATTAGTTTGAATCGTTACTTGCTATTCCAAAGAAATACACCAGGGCTTCGTCGATCAGTGGTTTCCAGTTACTCCAATTATGTCCTTCTCGTACTTCTTTATATGGAAAACGGCATTGCGGGAAGCCGTCCTTACCTCTTCT
>CBDVAV010000026.1:0-15380 GCA_965372055.1 uncultured bacterium
ATAGTTATAGGTTAGATGGCTGTAAAACCCCGGCATTGTCCTGATATCTATGGAAGTGACACTAATATGAGGGGCAACCCCTGTCAAGGAATTTCCGGAAAAATCATTACTCCTTTTAGTATATTCTTTGAAATTGAAATCATGGAAGGTGTAAGCACTTTGTACTTTTAACCTGGTGATAAATCCAGTTGGATTATCTACAATCAGGTAATTTAACAGCAATTCCAATCCATTTTGCAATGTTTCCCCTGTATTGGAGAATATTACCACCCCTGAAGGGGCAGTTTGAGTAACAATGGTCTCTTTTAGTTTGAAAGAAAACAAAGCCAGGTCAAAATTGAGCCTTCCCTTGAATGGGCTTCCCCGAAGACCTATTTCATAGTTGATGCCCCTTTCAGCATTCAGGTCTGTATTCAAACTTCCTTCATTGGTCCTAAATTCCGTTAATGTAGGCGGGCCAAAGCCACTACTGATGCTGCCATGGGCAGAAATAACATCAGATATTTTAAAAACCAAGCCCGCTCTTGGGGATATTTCTGGATCAAAATTCCTGCTCACCCTGAAACTGCTGGACGAAGATGCATCGATCAACCGATTGACCTGGTATTTTAAGGTGTTGTAACTTAATCCAGAGGTTAAGATCAGTTTGGGAGTAATATCGATCTGAACCTGGGCAAAGAACAATGCCTGGGTTGCCCTGATCTCATCATCAAAGCGAATGGTGTCAGCTTGCCCATATACATTACCAAAATTTCGTGCATTGGTGAAGGAGGTTTGAAATTCTACTCCTGTTGTCAGGACTAAGGGTTTACCAGCCAAATCCAGGTCATAATTGAAGCGGCTTCTTCCCCCAATTCCTTTTTGTTTATCCCTTTTAAAATCTGTAATAAATGGATTTATGAAGTTGCTGTTAACTAAATATATTGAGGTGATATTGCTGACCTTATCATTCACTTTATAGTCATGTGAAACACCCATCAGCAAGGTTTTAAGATCTATTGAAGCATTTTGTAATATGCTTCCAGGGCGTGATTGTTTGGGGTCGCTATCATATTGTGCTTGATTTAATCCTCCAGGGATATCATAGTTAAGATCAGAATATATCATTGAAGTATGCAATACACTGTTTGCTGATACCCTGAATGATCCCAACCATTGGGTAACCTTTCGATCAAACGTACTGTGCTCCCTGTAGCCATTTGCCTCCTGGTGGGTTATATTCAATGAAAGATTAGACTTTTCACTTCCACTATTAAACCTAGTGTGAGTCCTCAATAATCCATAGGAACCAATCGAGATTCCTGATTCCAGGTTTTTCTTCCTGAATTTTGCAGTTCGACTGGTAATATTAATTACACCTCCAGTACCAGCGCCAAAGATACTTCCGGCTGGGCCCTTGATTATTTCTACCTTACCGATATTATTTACGTCGAGCAAGTTAAATGGTGTATTCCCGTTTGGCTCCGTAAAAGGGATATCATTCCAATAAACCTTAACATTTCTTACCCCAAATGGGGAACGTAGCAAGCTGCCCCTGATAGAGAGCCTGTAGCTACCGAAGGATCTCTCTTCCATTCTAATGCCCGGTACAGAATTCAAAACCGGCACCATCGAGGTTTCATTATAGCGCGTGAGTTCTTCCGGGTTGATCAGGGCAATAGAGCCTGCTGTTTCCAATAACCTCCTTCTTGAATCATACCCCGTTACAATAACCTCACTTAGAGTAGAGGTAGCATGCTGTAGGGCAATTATTTGTCCATCTGTTAATCCTGAAGCTTCTATTGTTATGGTAGCAAAACCAATAAATGAAATTGTAATGGGCTCTTCAAAATCTGATGATAACGAAAATTTTCCATTTTCATCTGAGATGATAACATCATCCAATCCTTTTGAAATGCTTGCACCGACCAATGGTTGCCCAGTCTCTTCATCAACTAAATAATAGGATGATTGAGCGGATGCTGAAAAGCTGAGTGAAATCAGAAAACAAGCAGTTAGGAATAGGAATTTCATGCAATGACCGCTGATATTATTTTATCCATCTTTTCAAAGGTAGAATAACCCAGGGCCAAAGCATAAAGATCTTTTTTATAGGTAAAGACAACAGATGGAAATCCTGTAATATCAAACTGCCTGGCCTCGGTAAAATCTTCATAACTTTGTTTTTTTTTCTCCGCTGAGTTGAATTGATTCGAAAAGAGATTTTGCTCTATATTATATTTCTTTATCAGTGGATAATAGGTCTCTTCCAAGTTAGTATCCTTGTTTTCCACGTAGAAAGTATATTGTACATCTTTAAAAAATTCAAATGTGTTCTCCGGGGACAGTTCCCTTACCACGATTACTGCACGGGAGGGTATTTCTGTATCGTAAACAAACACAGAATCTTCTTTTAACAGATTATAATTAAAGGGCTGCCCACTGGCCTCTTGCACGTGGTTCCAGTGTTGCTTTATATATTCTTTTGTCTGCTCATCCATAGGCTCGGTGGTTCCAGGCCTTAATCCACCCATTAAGATGCTGGAAGTGAACCTGTCTTTGTATTTGTTTACCAACTGCTGATAATGATTGGAAATGCCCCAGCACCAAGAGCATAAAGGGTCGCCGATATACAGGATCTCGCCATCTGTCATGATCAAATAATAAACAGTCTAAATTTTTTCGTAACTGAAAACGAACATGATCATAAACACAACAACGCTGATGGTTAGACCTACCATAAAAATATTATATGAGGTTCTTAACAAACTGTATTTCCTGGTAAGCACCTTTCCCAGGTAATAAATATCAACACTCATGTTATCGTAGAGCAGATCATTGTCCTCCTTCAAATCACTCATCCCATTAATGAAATCCGGCAGGGAAAGGTTCACAAAATTGCCAAAAAAAAGCAGGCTGGTTTTTCGATTTTTGACTGCTTCCATATCAAGAGGCCGATTGGTAACTTTTGGCCTGGCTGAAATTATTGCAAAAATTGCGGATACCAGGCAACAAATAAGAAGTATCCCTATGGGAATTGTAAATCGCAGGTGTTTAAATAAATCAGAGCCGGTAAAGGTGAATCCGGAACCTATCACGGTAATGATCAACGACATAATGATAGTGTTGATACTGATCATCATGTTGGCTTTGTTATCTGCAATGCTACTGAGAGTTATATGATTTCTGTAAGCAG
Organism: uncultured bacterium; assembly: GCA_965372055.1. Classification (GTDB taxonomy): domain Bacteria; phylum Bacteroidota; class Bacteroidia; order Cytophagales; family Cyclobacteriaceae; genus CBDVAV01. Next base: position 3,176 of record CBDVAV010000026.1, read on the forward strand.
CCCGGTACATGGTCTCAACTCCTCGACCAGTTTTGGCAGTTTTTTGTATTATCGGCTGTTCGTTTGACATTACTTTCCTTTGTTTTTCTATATTTTTCATTCTTTGTGGTCCATATTTTTTCAAAACATATCCCGTGTTGAAATCTGTGTTTACCAAAAACTCTAATTGCTCTTTTTCCCACTCTTTATCTGAAAATATTTTATCACAAACCATTTCCCATTCTGATCTCAAAGCTTTGCCTGCCTTAAAGAACTTTTTCTTCCCAATGCTCAAAAGGTCTGCATCCTTAATTATTTCATCTAACATATCTATTGGATCATTGCCTTTTTTGGTTACCTTGATCAAGCGGCCTATTTCTTTTATCCGTTCTTCTGCCAGACCTTTTTCCTTTAAAAATTTAGATGCCCGCTCAATGCTGAACTTTTCATGGTTATCGTATGATGTCACATGTCCGATATCATGAAACCAGGCAGCAAGCAAAAGGTTTTCCAGGGATTCACCTGAAATCTCATAATGGTTTGCAATTTCTTCAGTATTGCTTGCAACAAAGGATGTATGCTCAAAGTTGTGATATGTGAATTTATTGGAGAGTTCGTGCTTAAATAGCTCGAATACGTACTCAGATGCTTGTTGTACTAGATCAGACATGCAACCAATTTATAAAAAAGAAATGAAGTGGTTGCAAAATATTAGAAACTTTTACCTGAATATCATAATTTCAATAAATTATTTAGCTAAGAAGTCCTTATCTATGAGAGGTTCAACCCTAACCAAGCAAGGTATCTTGCTTGAAGAGAGGATTAGAGGTGACGCAGTGAATATGATAATCAGAGATAAAAATCAACCCGTTTATGTTCTACAAGGAGATTAAGCTCCATTGGCAGAAAAGCACACTATCGGTCAAAATGATAAATTCATAGGAAACATAAAAAAAAGGCAACCCTCAAGTTGCCCTCAAAACCCAATTAGTCCTATTTTTCTGAGTTTACTGTATTCCTTAAAAAAATCAAGTTGATATATTCAATAAAACCAATGTTCAACCTCGATATCCAATTACAATACTTCGATAAAATAAAATGGTTACATATTATTACCTATTATAACCAGTGAATGAAGAAATCACTTTCTACTTCCCATTCAACCCCTTTAATTCCCTGTTTAACCGTTCTGTATTCCAATTGAGCAGAATTGTATTTTACCTTTTTTTATAAATCACCACTTTTATGACATGAAAAAGCTGCATCAATCGGGGCTCATAATATTAGGGATTGGAATAGCACTGATAATAATTTTACTTCTCATATAGCCCCTGCATGATAAATAATTAGGAAATAGGTTATTTTTATGATCTAAGAATCATTTGACCTATGCAATCATTTCCGAGTTTATCTGATATCCAGCAGGCAGCTGACCGTATTTCACCCCATGCTCACAAAACCCCGGTTATTACTTCGAAAACAGTAAATGCCATTTCCGGTGCAGATGTATATTTTAAATGTGAGAACTTCCAGAAAGTAGGGGCATTTAAATTTCGAGGTGCTGCCAATGCGGTGTTTTCCCTTTCTGTAGAAGAAAAAAGCAATGGAGTAGTAACCCATTCTTCTGGAAACCATGCCCAAGCACTGGCATTATCGGCAAAGATAAGCGGAATTAAAGCCTATATTGTAATGCCCGAGACAGCACCTGCAGTCAAAAAAGCAGCAGTGAGAGGGTATGGTGCAGAAATAATAGAGTGCACATCATCACTCGAATCCAGGGAAAGTACTGTTGCTGAGGTTAAAAACCGTACCGGGGCGACATTAATCCATCCCTATAACGATCATAGGATAATTGCCGGGCAAGCCACTGCAAGTAAAGAGCTTATTGAAGAAGTAAATGACTTAGACTACATATTTGCGCCAGTAGGTGGGGGTGGTCTATTGTCGGGCACTGCATTATTGACCCATTACATCTTACCAAAAGCTAAAGTAATTGCAGGAGAACCGATGGCAGCTGATGATGCTTTCAGGTCTTTACAGGCCGGAGAGATCATGCCATCAATAGACCCCAAGACTATAGCCGATGGATTGCTCACTTCCTTGGGGGACAAGACATTTCCCATCATTAAAGAGTTTGTTGACGAAATTATCACTGTCTCTGAAGAAGATATAATCGCAAGTATGAAATTAGTATGGGAAAGGGTTAAAATAATTATTGAACCATCCGCGGCTGTTCCGGTGGGGGCTTTGTTCAAAGAAAAAGAAAAGTTCAAAAATAAAAAAGTAGGTATAATCCTTACTGGAGGCAATGTGGACTTACAAAATCTTCCTTTCTAATAATAAACGTCCTTGTTCGGATTAGTGACAAGAACACGTTGACCAATTTAAGAATTGGCATATAATTGATTTGCTTAAATTCAGACTAGAACAGTGTTGGTTTTTAATGCCGTTCTAATCTGTTTCATTGCCATTAACTTAAATGTTTCTGGGTCAGCTGCTTTCGACTCATCCCCTATTTCCCTGATATAATTCAGGACCAGATCCATCTTTTCATTGCTAAGGCTTTCTAACGACTTAAGGATTTTATCCTTCTGATCTTTCATGATAATTAAAGATTCGTTTAACTAATATTACGTTTAAAATCAAATCATGTTCATCAACTATGTAATGATAACAATTTCATAATACTGTGTTATGGAATAAACAATGCCAAAATCATTCAGGTAAGTTTTGCTCTTTTTTAACATGTTTTTGTTTTATCATTTCTTGTTAATCTTCAAAAACAATTTATAGTAACCCTAGAATGTATGCTTGTATGAATTATATTGCACTATGTTAATAATTAAACCCTTGATCATTACGGTTGTGTTTTTTGCGTCTTCAAATGCAGAATTTGCTGACTCTCCAAGAAAGACATTAACTAATATATCATATATAAATAGTAAGAAAATGGAAACTGCAACCTTTGCTGCCGGATGTTTTTGGTGCGTTGAAGCTGTCTATGAAAATTTGGAGGGAGTTGAAAAAGTCACTTCTGGATATTCAGGGGGTACAGTTAAAAATCCATCATACAATGAAGTGGTCAGTGGTCGCACGGGGCATGCGGAAGCTATACAGATTATGTATGATGAGAATATAACTGGGTATACTGAGCTACTTGAAGTATTTTGGTCCACACATGACCCAACTACCCTAAACAGGCAGGGGGCAGATGTTGGCACGCAGTACCGCTCGGCTATTTTTTACCATGATGAAAATCAAAAACTGATGGCCGAAAAATACAAAAAGGCCCTTGATAAATCCGGTGCTTTTCCTAATCCTATTGTTACTGAAATTGTGCCAATGACAGAATTCTACCCAGCGGAAGGTTATCACCAGGATTATTATGCACTTAACCCTTCGCTGCCATATTGTAGGCTGGTAATTGCACCTAAACTAGAGAAATTCAAGAAAGTATTCAAAGACAAGTTGAAAAAGGATTTGACTAATTAAGCTTTAGTTTCACCTATAAATTTCATATACGCTGTTAACCTCACTGTAATTGGCACTATCAGGAGAAAGCCAATGATTATGACCCATTGATGGGTTATGTACCAAAGTGCGATCGCCAATCCGAAATAGAAAATTGGGGATATTACAAGCCATAAGGATAACTTCATTGAAGCTTCAAAGCCAACATCTTTAATGAATTTGCTGATAAATAATTTTATCAGCAATAAGGGAATAGAAAGCATTACTATCAGAATAAAATTAGTTATCCTGTATAATAATTTACCAATTGAAAACTTAGCTTTAGTACCATCTGCAATCTGTGGACCATTATTTGTTATTGATCGTACCATTGATTGATCCGATTTCAACTGTTTTTCCAAATCATAGTGAATTTCCCTTTTCTCCATCCACTCCTTGTAAGTATCCTCGTAGTTATTTCCCGGTATATCAACAATCAATTGCTTCATCTTGCTGTGTAAATTCCCTAGCAATAAGTTCATCCCATTTCTAGGATTTTTTTGATATTCCTCACTAAAATTAGAAACTTCCAATGCATCCCCATAGGTCACATTTACCCTTCCCAGGTAACCAGTATGATTCTCATACTGTATGCCTACAGGTATAATTTTTACAACCTGGTCTAAAGACTGAACTGGATCTCCAAATGCAATCCGTGCAATCCCTTTTTGTAATGGCCTTAATGTAAATTTCAAATAATGATTACCTTCTGGAAAGATCAAAATAGCTTTATTTTGTTTGAGCAAGTCAACACAGTTTTCAATGACCTGGCCGGATTTTTTTACTTCACTCAGTCCATCCCTTATTCTATAGATAGGCATTATTTTTAATAATCCGAGTAGAAATCGGGCTACCGGGGATTTAAATACATCTGCTCTGGCAAGGTAATGTGGATATCTGGAGCTGGTGCAAGCAATAATAACACCATCAAGAAATGCATTTTGATGGTTCACCGAGAAAATAATCGGGCCTTTGGCAGGAATTTTCTCCCTACCTGAAACCTGATAACGATAAAAATAAAATCTCAGGATGATTGATGTATAATTCCTAATTATCCAAATAATAACCTCTCTCATTATAACATCATTTTCAGGTTGTTGATGATCTATAATGGAACCATTGTGATAAGATAAATCCTGACACCAGGTGCCATATTCCCCACCATGCAGCAATTATTGCCATGCCTCCATTCCCTTCAAAAAAAGTAAAAATAATAATTAGCCCCAGGGCAGAATTTTGGATTCCGGTTTCGATAGAAATCGTCCTGCTATCCTGTTCGGAAGTTCTTCCCAGTTTGCCCATGATATATCCCAGTAATAAAGCTGCTGAGTTATGTATTAAAACCAAAAAAATAATCAGATGAAAGTAATCCAAAAATATTTGGAAATTTTTAACAAATGCAAAAACTATAAATCCCGCCAGTATCAAAAAGGAAGATATTTTCATTGGTTTTGAAATTCTCCTGGTCAAACGGGGAAACCTTGAATTAAACCACAAACCAATTAATAAAGGAAGGGCTAAAATCAAGGTTACGGTTTTCGCCATTTCCAAAAAACTAATGTCAATATTTGTGATTATCATTTTAGTCTCCTCCAATCGAGACCCCCAAAAATTAAAATTAGCAGGAGTCATAAAGGCTGCAAGCAAAGTTGCAATTACTGTCAAACTAACCGATAAGGCTACATTTCCCCTGGCTATCAGGGTATAAAAGTTGGATACATTACCACCAGGGCAAGCCGCCACCAGAATCATCCCTAATGCCAGGGCCGGATGTGGACGTATCAACCAAACCAGTAAAAAGGTTAATGCCGGCAGCATTAAATATTGACTCAATACACCTGAAATTATACCCCGCGGATTTCTTACTACCTCCTTAAATCCTTTTATATCCATAGTAATGGCCACACCAAACATGATAAATGCCAGGCTAAAGTTCAAAAACAATAGACTATCAGCACTGAAATTTAATTTAACATCTATAATCTGGGTTTCCATAAACCGGGAAGATCAAATATACGGGAAGATCAAATATATAAGATTTCCCTGATTTTCAAATATTTGAAATTGTTGGTTACCAATCTTAATTAGTCAGTATCAATAAAAGCATGTGGTTTTAGTAGTGGTTGGTTAATGATATTTTAACTACCGCTTACAAAAAGGGTCTTTCAGTAAGACCCTTTTTCATTTTAGTGTCAAGTCAAAGGTGTATCGTCGGGTAATTATTAATTTAAAACTTCAAAACAGCATAACCCAATAATTGATAAGTTGTTACCACAGTTAGCATTGATGTGGCAATTTCCACTTCTTCCACTATCTCCTCTGGTTTTACATCACGGGCAAGAAGCGACTGTCCGCATACAGTGAGTTTCACCCCTGAATCCTTTAGCTCTTTTATTAAATCAATATTAGGGTTGTCAAACCCGTATTTTCTCGAATAACCATCATTTGTCATTATTGAATGGGTGCTATTGGCATGTATCGCCAATACAATATTGAGGTTTTCTGGGGGTACACCACCGATGGCATGCAAATTAAGTAGTCTGGCAACGTTGTATAATGCATCGTTTACGGTTTCGGGGCCAGAACCACTGGCGACATCAATCACAATATTGTATTTGATATTATTGTCGGGCTTTACAGCGGCATGAGGTACATCATATATACCGCCAAAAGATTTTACCAATGGGTTTTCCCTTTCTTGTGCAATGATTATAATGCCGATCAAATATAGGGTTGAGAACAAAAAAAATCTTTTCATTTTAAAAGGGGTTTCAGTTAGATAATGGATGGTAATATTGTTTTGATAATCAGGCTCAATGATTGAACAGCAATATTAAATGTAATTGTCCACAAGTTTAAATGGAAGGCTACGAATTTGGGCTATTGTTGTATTACCACATCCTCCACCAGTTCACGGAGCTTCAGAATATCTTTTATTATTAGCCTTTTCCCAGATGGCTCAAGAATATTTTCTTTTTTGAACGAACTTATTTCACGGCTCACTTGCTCAGAGGAAGTACCGGCCATTTCAGCAATCTCCTGCCTGCTTAGTTCCACCGCAATATTATTCTCATCATCAATTCCGAATACTTTTATAAGATACAATAACGTCTCGGCTATTTTTTCCTTGACTGTAAGCTGGGATAATAATTTTATCCTGATCTGAGCATTGCGAAGCTCTTTTGCATAATACATCATCAATTGAAAATTAAACTCTGGGTTTGCTAGGCACAACTCATAAAATAAATCATTATTAATAAAGCAGATCAGTGAGTCCTCTAAAGCTACTGCACTGGTAGAATAAACATCTTCGTCATTTCCCCACCTACCTAAAAGGTGGCCATTCGATGCTAATCTCACTATCTGTTCTTTTCCTCCCAGACCCTTTGCAATAATCTTGATCTTGCCTTGGGTAATAAGATAAATACCAAAAATAGGATTACCCTCATAAAAGATACAATGTCCTTTCTTGTACCAAATTTGACTTTTCTTGGCATCAATAGTTGATATCCAATCTGGTGTGCAATAATTGCCCACTTGACAATCCTTACAATTAGCGCAACTGGTCGTACTCATTTCATTAAGGGATTTAGATAAATAAACGAATTTGTTACCATAATAGGAAATAAATAAAAATATGCTAAAACTAGAAAAGGCCTACAACACATAATATGATATTAGTCAACAATAAAAGTGAAAATTATCAAATACTGAGATGTGTTGAGCAACATCCTGTCAATTTAATATGGCTACAATTTACTAATTCATAAGATACCAATCCGTACATATAGCAAATATTTAACTGATTTATATCATATTATATTCTGTTTCACATCATTTTTACTCTTGCTAATTATCCTCAATTTAGTATTGAAAAACAAATTAATCATGAAAAAGATACTACTTGCAACTCTAATTTCATCACTACAAAGCCTTTTAATAATAGCAACACTAAAGGCGCAATATCTGGAAGAATATAAACTCGATGATTTCCAAGTAAGCATAATAGGCACTTCTACAATACACGATTGGGAATGCTACGGAAATGAACTTTCCGCCAACACCGATTTCAGCACTTCAAATGGTTATATCAATGAGATAAAAAGTCTCAAAGTAAGTATCCCCATAAAATCATTGGAAAGTGGTAAAAATTTAATGAACAAGAAAATGTACAGTGCCTTGAAGGCAAATGAATTTCCAGAAATAAAATTTACAATAGTAGAGCCCATTGCACTAGAACAAAATGGATCTGTGCTGGTAGTAGGAGATCTTACCATAGCAGGGGTTAATAGACGAATAAGTTTTGAAACAACGGTATTTCAACAAATAAATGGTGCAGCAATATTTAAGGGTAGTAAAAAGATCAGGATGACTGACTTCAATGTGATTCCGCCTGAAGCACTCCTCGGTTCAATAAAAACCGGAAACCAAATTATTGTAGAATTTCAAGTTTCATTCTCTAAGGAGATCAAATTATAAATAGATGTTTAACCTAAAACATAAAATCATGAAAGCGAATAGTAAAGTATTAACAGTTGCAATGTTGGTGCTGTTTAGTCTACCAGCAATAAGTCAACAACGGGATATCCAAAATTTTAGATTTCCCGACCAAAGGGGTATAAATGTATTTGAAGCCATTAAATCAGATACAGGGACTTTCAATGGATTGAAAGTTAACATTGGAGGGTCTTTCGCCCTTCAGTACCAGGGACTTAACCATTACAATAATGCATCAGTTGTTGCTAATGGTGAAGGAAAGAATGTTAACCAGCTTATAGGTTTAGGAGATAACTTTAACCTTGCCACTGCAAATATGAACATCAACGTTCAACTTGCAAAAGGGGTAAGGATGAACCTTGTCACTTATCTATCCTCACGGCACCACCATGAGCCGTATGTAAAAGGTGGTTATTTTCAAATAGACAGGTTGGATTTTATTAAAGAAGGATTTGCAGACCAATTAATGGATATGGTTACCATTAAAATCGGCCACATGGAAAATAATTATGGTGACGCCCACTTCAGGAGAACCGACAATGCAATGGCACTGTACAATCCATTCATTGGAAATTATATCATGGACGGCTTCACAACTGAAGTAGGTGGGGAAATTTTCTTACAGAAGAATGGCTTAATCGCCATGATAGGGCTAAGTAATGGTAAGCTTAATCAAGATGTAAAGAATCCAGGTTCTACCAAAGCAGCTATAATTGGTAAGGTAGGATATGATAAACAATTGAGCGATGCCCTAAGAATAAGGCTCACTGGATCTGTTTACTCCACTGGAACTGCCAAAAGTATCTATCTGTACAGTGCTGACAGGGCCGGATCCCGATACTATAGTGTGATGGAAGGTATAACCTCCACCAGGGATGATTTCCGATCTGGCAGATGGAATCCAGGTTTTGCAGATAAGTTGACTGCAGTAATGATCAACCCGTTTATAAAATGGAGGGGTTTAGAATTATTTGGAACTTTTGAAAAAGCCGAAGGCGGTGACTTCAAAGGTTCAGATGAAACCAGGTCTTGGAATCAAATTGCTGGAGAGGTGATTTACAGATTTGGTCCAAGTGAGAAAGTTTACGCAGGTGCAAGGTATAACACTGTAAGTGGAAAACTTGCCAATAGCGACCCTAACAAAGTCACAATCAATAGAAATCAACTTGGTATTGGTTGGTTCTTAACCAAGAATGTACTGGCGAAATTTGAATATGTAAATCAAGATTACAAAGGCTTTGCCAATGACAATATTTATAAAGATGGCAGCTTTAAAGGAATAATGTTTGAGGCTGTAATAGCATTCTAGAACTCACTCACCTAAAAGAGGCCGGTTGGAAAATCGGCCTTTTTTTTATCCCGATTACAAAGATGAGGATGTTTTGCTTTCAATAACTTCACAAAAATGACTAACTTAATAACTCGTATGAGAAAGTCACTATTCTTTATTTTCTTGATTTCATTATTATTCACTTTTCAGAATTGCAAAACTTCCAAAAGGCCGGGAAAGCTACCAGTTAATAAACCAATACCTTGTCCAAAAAAGGATTGTTGAATTACCTTATCCCCTCAAATAAATCATTTTCAAGTTGCCTTCCACCATTTACAATACTCATTGCCCTATAAAATTCCTGTGAACCCCAAATTTGTTCATGCTCATTTTCTGTTAGCTCTTCAAGTTTCTTATATATCGCCAACTGAGTCTTATGACATTGGATTGCATCCCAAGCTTGTTTCCAAAAAGCAGAAGTATCCAGTTTAGTAGTTATGGCCCAATCATTCCATGGAGAGGCCACACGAACCTCATCATCAACTTTTGACTGCAATAGTTTGAAAGCTTTCGTAAATGCATCCCATAATTTTTTTGTCCAGGCCATGTAGTACAATTTGGAGGTTTGATGTGCTGGCCTTGAAAATTGAACATTATTATTACCTGCTGCAACCATTACTGCCGCAGTGGTAAATTGGGATATGGCTATGTGGTCTGGGTGGCCATAAGCACCCTCGGGATCAAAAGTAATTATTACATCAGGTTTTATTCTGCGAATGTGCCCTGCAATTTTATCGATTGCCTGTTTAGGTGGGGCTTTATCGAGGTCCCCGTCTATGTAATCCAGAAAACTCACCTCAATTACACCCAGGATTTTTGCTGCTTGGTGCAATTCCTCTTCCCTGGCTTTTCCTACAATGTCCATTCCCGGGGATTCGGTAGCATCACCATATCTGCCCCGTTCCCCACGTGTTCCGCATACCAGGTAGGTTTCAACCTTTTCAAATGCATATTTTGCCATGGTACTTCCTATGCCAAAAGATTCATCATCTGGGTGGGCAAGTACTGCAAGTAATTTAAGGTTTCGGGACATATTCAATCTCTATTACAATTAATCGATTAAACTAAACATCAAATACAATAAGTCAATTCTTTTTTGAAATTAAAACTTAAAATCAAAATTAAGCAACTTATCAAATAATATTAGCACTAAATTTGAGCAACAATATATATCAACTTAATATCTCATTCGTTATATATATAATTCTTCCAATTAATATTATTTATGTATTATCTATCTGAAACCAAAAAATTAATTAAAGCTTTTTTAGTATTTTACTTTGCCATAATATCCCTGAATGTTTTCAGTCAGGCTGCTAACCAGAAGTATACCATCAGTGGTTATATCCGGGAGAGTGGAAGTATGGAATTGTTACCCGGAGTTAACCTTTACATCCCATCGTTAAAAACAGGTACCACAACCAATACTTACGGGTTCTTCTCTATTACCTTGGAAAATGGTGATTACCAGCTAATTATATCATCTGTTTCCTACAAATCATCAACCCATCAAATTAATTTGAAAAATGATTTGGAGCTGGATATTAACCTTGAACCAGACGTCCTGATGCTTGAAACAATCGAGATCAACGCTGAAAGAATGGAAAAGGTTAGCGAGGTTTCCCAAATGAGCTTGGCCAAAATCCCTGTTAAACAGATTCAAGACATTCCAAGTCTCCTGGGTGAAAAAGATGTACTTAAAACCCTGCAATTATTGCCCGGTGTTCAATCAGGGACAGAGGGGAGTAGTGGCATTTATGTTAGAGGTGGTGGCCCAGATCAAAATTTACTGATACTGGATGATGCCACTGTTTATAATGCCAGCCATTTATTTGGGTTCTTCTCTGTCTTTAACGGGGATGCCTTGAAGAGCGTGGAGTTATATAAAGGTGGTTTTCCGGCAAGATTTGGCGGCAGGTTGTCTTCTGTTGTTAATATGACCATGAAAGATGGCAACAAAGAGAAAGTTACCGGTAAAGGAGGGATTGGTCTGATCTCATCAAACCTTACCCTGGAAGGGCCCATTAAAAAAGGAAAATCCTCTTTTCTAGTATCTGCCAGGCGATCCTATATAGATCTGCTGACCCGTCCGTTAATGCCCAAAGATAGTAAAGGGGGATACAATTTTTTTGATTTAAGTACAAAGGTGAACTATGACTTTGGCAAAAAAAACAAATTGTACCTGAGCGGGTATTTTGGGCATGATAAATTTTGGAGCCGTGACAAATCTTTTGGTTCAACCAATAAGGCCGGTTTAAAGTGGGGCAATACCACGGGTACTTTGCGATGGAATCATCTATTCAATAACCGGTTGTTTGCCAACACTTCCCTTATCTTCAGCGATTTCACTTTTAAGATTTTTGATGAGGAAGAATACCAAGATGAACTTTTTTCCTTGGACTATTCGTCAGGCATTAAGGATGCCTCGGTAAAATTCGATTTGGATTTTTATCCCAATCCAAATCATTCTATAAAAGCAGGCTTTATGGTAACACAACATGTTTTTACACCAAAAGCATTTGTGCTGAAAGACACTGAAGTTGATGAATTCATAGATGAAAAAACAGAATTCAAATCCAAAGAATTGGGAATCTTTATAGAAGATGATTTTATACCATTCCCCAAGATGATGATCAATGCCGGGGTTCGTTTTAGTCTTTTTGCTGACAAAGATAAATCCTACACCAGCCTTGAGCCACGGATGGCTTTTGCCTACAAAATAGGCCCATCATTATCTGCCAAGGCATCTTATGCAGAGATGAATCAATATGTCCATTTATTATCCAATTCAGGGATTGGTCTGCCAACAGATTTATGGGTGCCATCCACTGCCAAAGTTAAACCTCAAAACTCGAAGCAGGTTGCCATTGGATTAGCAAAAGATATTCC
>CBDVAV010000027.1:0-15230 GCA_965372055.1 uncultured bacterium
GGTTGGTTTATTGGCGGGAATCTACCCTTCCCTCTATCTAACATCATTTAAACCAATTGAGATTTTGAGGGGATCATGGGGCGGAGCTAAAAAGAGTGCGACCATAAGAAGTGCTTTGGTAGTATTCCAGTTTGCTATTTCCATATTTATGATTACTTCCACAGTGCTGATTTATAAGCAATTGAGGTTTATTCAGAAACAAGACCTTGGCTTTAGTGACGATGCAGTGTTGGTCATTAACAATGCTTCAATGCTTGATAAGAATAAAAATGTATTTCGAAAGGAATTGAGTAGTTATATTGGAATAAAAGATGTCTCAATTTCCACGCATTTGCCACCTAACGTTACCAATAGTTCTATTTTCAGGCCAGATGGGGAAGGCAAAGACCATTTATTAAATTATTACTGGACCGATCAGAACCACCTGAACACTTTAAATATTCAAATGTTGCAAGGTCGGTTTTACTCAAAAGACTATCCCTCTGATTCAAATGCCCTAATAATAAACGAAGTGGCATTCGAAAGATTTAATTGGGATTCCTTTGAAGGTCACAAAATTTTGTCTTTTGATAGAGGTGATAATGGGGTGATGAGAGAAGTAATAGGCGTGGTAAAAGACTTTAATTTTGCCCCATTACGGGAAGATATTCAGCCAATGGCCATTATCCTAGGAGATTTTGGCAACCTAATTTCAGTTAAATTTGAGAGCGATAATTATACAGAACTCCTTGAATCGGTGAAATCAAAATGGAAGGAACTTTCCAATGGTGCACCATTCGATTATTATTTTTTAGATGATGAATTTGATACAATATACCGTACCGAGAATCAATTAGGTAAAATTTTTCTCGCTTTTACCATATTGGCTATTGTTATTGCCTGTCTTGGATTGTTCGGACTTGCCAGTTTCACCGCAGAGCAAAAAACCAGGGAAATCGGGATCAGGAAAGTGCTAGGGGCCTCCATACCAAATGTTGTATTTTCCCTCACAAAAAATTTCATGAAATTGGTATTATTGGCTGTAATAATAGGCATGCCAATCGCTTATATCTTGATGTCTAAATGGCTAGAAGGTTTTGCTTACAAAACAGGGTTTGGAGTATGGATATTTGTCCTTACCGGATTACTTGTGCTAATTATATCCTCATTTACTGTTGGATCCCAGGCAATCAATGCTGCATTATGCAAGCCGTCGGATGCACTAAAAGCTGAATAGTTATTTAAATTCAATCTCTTTTCACTACATAAATTCCTCAGTTTACTACAATTATCCAACATCTCAATTCTTTGTGTTTTAATAATACTGGAATCTACATGATCTTTAAGTTGAGTCATTAACTTAAAACCAACTACTATGTTAAAGAATTACTTTATAGTTGCGATTCGCAGTTTTTATAAGCATAAGGTATATACACTGATCAATACCCTTGGTTTGGCCATAGGAATTGCAGCTGCAATAGTAATTGTTTTGTTTGCCAAGCATGAACTTACCTATGATCAGCACCATAATAATGCAGATAATATTTATCTGGTCTATAAAGAGCGCATTACGCCGAACGGTGTACAACCTACCTACGATACCTGGATTCCCATGGCGAAACAGTTGCAAGAGGAATACCCGGAAATCAAGAACAGTGCAAGAGTTTGGCTTACTTCTGAAATGATAAAAGTCGATGATGAAAGATATAATGACAGACTTTATTATGCTGATCCTGAATATTTTCAATTATTTGACTTCCCATTATTAAAAGGTGATGATGATAATCCTTTGCCGGATATTAATTCAGTAGTTATATCCGAAGAAAGGGCATTGAAGTATTTTGGACAACAAGATCCAATGGGTAAAACCCTGGACATAGGAGGGCAGCTATATGCAGTGAGTGGTATACTTGGAAAATATCCATCCAACTCTTTCATAGGCATGGATATGGTGATTTCAATATTAAGTCACCCACAATACGAAGAAGCAAAAGACGATTGGGGAAGCTCATTCCTGTTCTCATTTTTGTTGGTGGATCCAGCTACAAACATTAAAGATCTTGAGGGAAAATTTCCAGCTTTCATCACTAAAACCTGGGATGAAGAAGTTCAGAAACGGACTAATTTCAAATTGCTCCCCCTAACTGATTCTTATGGCACTTTCGTTGGGGATGTTAAAGATAGTTACATACTGCTTTACATTGCATTAGGTATAATTTTGATTGCCAGTATTAATTTCATGAATATCTCTACCGCAAGGTCATTGGAGCGGGCAAAGGAAATCGGAATGAGAAAAGTTATGGGCGCAGGGAAATCACAGTTGAGGAGCCAGTTTTTGAGCGAAGCAGTTATCTTAAGTTTTGCTTCGATGATAATAGGGGTTTTAATTGCTCAAGCTGTAATCCCTTGGATCAATGACCTGTTTAACATGGCACTGGCTATCCCATTTTCCCAACCATCCACATGGTTAATATTGCTGTCATTTGGATTGATATTAGGATTTGGTTCTGGAAGTTATCCTGCCTTGTACTTGTCTAATTTCAAAATACTGGATTCTATAAAAGGCTACTTCAGTCAGAATCTAGCCGGAACTTCGATGAGGAATATTTTGGTAGTTGTTCAGTTTGCCCTTTCAGTGATTTTGATTGTTGGGTCCCTGACTATTAGCGGTCAATTAAAATTTATGAAAAACACCGACATGTCCTTTGATAAGGAAAACCTGTTGGTTATCCCTGTATCCCTTCGAAACTTTGAAGACCGTGACGAAGGAGCCATTCGCATGGAAACTTTCCGTGATGAAATTTCCACTCATAGTGCGGTTATTTCATCTTCAGCATCCATGAATGTGCCTGGACGATGGACAGGATCCAATACTTTTGTTCGGCCTGAAGGATGGGAAGGCGATCCCCTGCGAATGCGTTTTACTTACCATGATGCCAGGTTTTTTGAAACCTATGGAATAGAGTTTCTTGATGGACCAAATTTCCTTCCCGATTCTGAAGGCAACCAGAGGCAATCCGTGGTATTGAACCAGGCTGCTTTGGACGCATTTGGTTGGGATGACCCCAATGATAAAGTAATTGAAATTGGCAGTAGAAAGATCAATGTAGTGGGTGTGATCAAGGATTTTAATTATGAGAGCCTTAGAATGGAAATCCAGCCTATTCTCCATTATCACAGGGCACCCTCAAATGCAATACATCAATACATCACCGTAAAGGCTGCCCAGAAAGATTATGGTCAACTTCTACCTATTTTAGAAGAGAAGTGGGAAATCCTCGAGCCTGGTCAGCCATTCACCTATTTTTTTATGGATGAAGAACTTGCGCAGTTGTATGCTAACGAAGACAGGTTGTTGAAAATGGTCAGTACCTTCACCTCTGTAAGTATATTTATAGCCTGCCTGGGACTCTTTGGATTATCTTCTTTTGTGATAGAAAAACGAAAAAAGGAGATCGGCATACGAAAAGTACTGGGAGCTACAGTAGGAAAAATAATTTGGATGGTATCCAATAGCTTTACAAAATTGATTTTCATGGGATTTGAGATTGGAACACCCATTGCTTATTACTTGATGGATTTATGGCTTCAGGATTTTGCCTATCATATTGATTTTTCTGTCAAGGTATTATTGATAACCTTAGTGGCGATAATATTCATTGCTTGGTTGACGGTTAGCGTGAAGTCAATAAAGGCCGCTACGGTCAATCCGGTGAAATCTTTGAAGGAAGAGTAAGGATAATCTGGCTATTTTCCAATGTAATTAGCTATAGTTTTTAGCTGTTTTCCAAGGTTAATATTCGATATTTTTGGCTATTTTCCAAGGTTAAAATATTTTACGGCAAAATAAATTAGATATTCTCACTGACTGATAGATGTTAAATAATACAATGAATAAAATAATCAGTACCCGTAGAGAATTAAATTCAGAATTACCGGATCTGTAACCTTTCATCCAATCCACGGTAACCAATCCCATGCAACCTAAAAGCAAGAGGGTTGTCTTTGCTTTGATTTGAAAAATTAAACCCCAATTGGTCATGTTTAAAAATTATTTCGCCATTGCAATAAGAAATATAGTTAGAAATAAAGTCCATTCTTTTATCAATATCGTAGGCTTGGCTTTTGGCCTGGCAAGTTTTATCCTGATCATGTTATTTGTCACAGATGAACTTAGCTATGAGAATTTCAACCTGAAGGCTGACAGGATATACAGGGTTTCCCCAGAGGATTATGTGCGCACGGCTCCTTTGCTGGCACCCACCTTAAAATCTGACTTTCCTGAAATTGAGAGTGTAGCCCGTCTACAACGATATAGTGGTATTATGAAATACGAAGACAAAAGTCTCTTTGAAAAAAGGACGTTTTTTGCCCCACAGGACTTCTTGAATATGGTTTCACTAGAATTCACTCAAGGAAATATGGAAGAGGCCTTGAACGAACCATATAAAGCAATTATTTCAGAATCTGTAGCCGAGAAATATTTTGGTACTAAAGATGGCCTGGGTAAAGTGTTGACGTTTTTGGATACTATCCCACTTAAAATTTCCGGAGTTTATAAAGATTTGCCATCAAACACCCATCTTGATTTTGATATCCTCGCTTCTTTTAAAACCAGGGAGCTAGTTGGAGGAAGCACATTGGAAACCTGGAGTAACAACATATACTATACCTATTTTATGTTTCATGAAGCTTCCCAGGCAATTGGATTTGAGGAAAAACTAAATGATTTTACAGAGCGTAATATCAGGGTGCTGAAAAACAGGGGAAATTACAGCCTGACAATCCAAAATTTTGCAGATATCCACCTCAATTCAAACAAAAGAATGGAACTGGAAGCCAATAGCAGTGCTTCATATGTCTATATCTTTTCAATTTCAGCTTTAATCACCCTGTTAATCGCCGGAATAAACTTTATGAACCTCACTATAGCCAGGGCTTCACAAAGAGCAAAAGAAATTGGCGTAAGAAAATCCATAGGCGCAGATAAGCGGCAGTTGATTAGTCAGTTTTTGGGGGAATCCGTGATCACTTCATACCTGAGCTTGTTGCTTGCACTTGGCTTGGTTTATGCGCTAATTCCACAATTGAATATTCTTGCGGGGAAAGACATATCATTTCAAAGTGTATTTGGATTTGACAATTTTCTTGTTGTGGTTATGATAACCATGGTCTTGGGTTTATTATCAGGAATTTATCCAGCGTATATACTTTCATCATATAAACCAACAGCAGTCTTAAAGGGCAAAGTTGTATCCGGCTCGGCCAGGTTAGGATTGAGAAAGATATTGGTGGTGGCACAATTTGTGGCCTCCGTTATGCTGCTGATTGGTACGGGGGCAGTTTATAACCAATTAAATTTTATGAAAAATGCATCCCTTGGTTTTGAGAAGGAACAAATATTAGTGATCCCGTTTTTGTGGGATGCTAAAGTTCTGGATCAGTATCAATCGTTAAAAAATACCTTTAAAGGAAATTCCGCAATTATTAATGTTACAGCTTCTGGGGATGTCCCTGGTAGAATTGCCACCGGAATGGGTTATTGGGCTGAAGGTATGCCGGAAGGTCAATATAAGGGAATAACTGCTCTTTATACTGATCCTGATTTTATCAAGACCTATAAAATAGAAATCATTGCTGGCCGTGATTTTAACGAAGAAATCCAAAGCGATATTGAGACTGGATACATAATCAATGAATCAGCAGTGAAAGAGATAGGATGGACAACTGAAGAAGCCATTGGCAAAAGGTTTTCTGTACACAATGATGGAACTATAATTGGTGTGGTAAAAGATTTCCATCATAGCTCTTTGCACCAGAACATGGATCCCGTAGTTATGGGTATAAGACCATCATGGTTTGGTTATATTTCAGTACGGCTTTCAAAAGGAAATCCCAAAGAAAGCATTGCATTTCTACAAAATACATGGGGCAATCAGGTTCCCGACCGTCCTTTCAATTACTTTTTCCTTGATGATGATTTTAACCAGCAATACCAGGCCGAATCAAAATTCAGTAAGGTACTACTGGCCTTTTCCATACTCTCAATATTGATAGCCAGTATGGGACTGTTCGGCCTCACCTCTTTTGCAGTAGAGAGTAGGAAGAAAGAAATTGGTATCAGAAAAGTCCTGGGTGCTTCTTCAAAAGGTATTCTTTATGATCTGTCGAGGGATTTTAGTTTGATGATCGTTTTGGCGGCCTTGATTGGGGTTCCAGTGGCATCCTTTCTAATGTCAAACTGGATGGAAAGCTTTGCTTATCAGTCAGGGATAAACTGGTGGCTGGTGTCAGGATCATTGGGACTCATATTTGTCATTAGCTTTTTAGCCATTGGATTTAATGCGCTAAAAGCTTCACTACAGAATCCTGCAATGACATTGAGGGAAGATTAACATTAATAATCCGAGTTCGTTCCCGGAAAAACGGGACTGAATTTTTATCCTTATTTTTTTGAAAAGGATAAAAATATCCGCAATCTCTTTCCGATACCGGACATTAGGTTGATTCTCTTGCTCAGGTTAGCTATATTTAGTGGATAACCGATTGGGTCCGTAAATCCAAATAGCTTAACTGCATGAAAATATTGCGATTCATTCTGCTTTCTTTCATTTGTTTACCGTTAACAATAAACGCCCAGCAAGATCCCTTATATTCCCAGTACATGTTCAATATGTTGGCTATTAATCCGGCGTACACGGGTATTCACAACAACCTGAACATCAGTGTAAGCTCAAGGTTTCAATGGGGTGGTTTGGATGGCAGCCCAAAAACCAATATTCTCACTGCCAGTACTTCTTTGCTTGATCATAAGATTGGTATTGGGGCTATTATTCTCAGGGATGAACTTGGTGTTAATGAAAATACAGAAGGATATTTATCATACTCGTACAAGATAACCTCTGCTGATTATACACTGTCTTTTGGTCTGCAAAGTGGATTTGTAAACTACAGCTATAATTATAATGACCTTACTTTAAGGTTTTTGGATGATCCTTCGTTTACACCTGTATCCGAAGGTTTGACCAGGTTCAATTTCGGTGCAGGGGCAGCTTTTATGTCTGATAAACTTTTCCTGGGCTTCTCATCCCCCAGGTTAATGAACAAAAGCTTTTCGGATGGAGTAATTCAAAGTACCCGCTACGAGAGGCATTATTATCTTACCGGGGCATATTTACTCGAACTCAGAAGAGGAATTAAATTCAAGCCCATGGCATTGATAAAAGCAGTAAGTGGTGCTCCAATATCTTTCGATCTCAATTTTAGCATATTTCTGAATAATAAACTATGGGCAGGCATTTTCACCCGTGATTTTAATACTTATGGATTAATGGGACAAATTGAATTCATGGATGCCTATAAGTTTGGGTATTCTTTCGAGATCCCAAGTGGAGACTTTATTGCCAATGATTTGCTTACCCATGAGTTGATGCTGAGTATTGACCTGGCGATTTTCAGCGAACATGATGTGTTTCAGCATCATTTCTAGTTTGATTTATGAATCCTTAATTTAGTGAATCGGACTTATGGTGATCCATTGGTGACAAATTCCAAATAAAATCCAAGTTGCAATTTTGTAAATTGAAATGTCTCTCTTTAATTTACAGGGTTTATTTTTTGAATATTTGGATATTGAGCATTATTTGTTTTTTGATGATTGGTATTTAGAATATTCGGAATATTAATTTTTTTTAAAACGATAATCAATTCACCGAACCCTTTCAAAATGAAATCCACCCTCAGGTTATCCACTTTTGTATTAAGCTCCATTTTACTATTTAATTGTCAACCTGATAAACTATCATTGGATATCCTGATAGCAAACGGAACTATCCTTGATGGAATTGACCAAAAAGGTTATGCTGCAGATATTGGAATCATTGCTGATACCATTGCTTTCATCGGCAATTCGAAAGATGCCAATCTCGAAGCCAAAGAGACGATCGATGCCACAGGATATATAGTTGCTCCAGGATTCATTGATCCTCACACCCACGCATTTTCAGACCTCTCACACCCGGAAAGAAGTGCTAACCTTAATTATTTAATGCAAGGAGTAACTACCGTGATCACTGGCAATGACGGCGGTGGCCCGGTTAAAATTGACAGTGTACTATCATCATGGGAAGAAAGTTGTATAGGAACCAATGCAGCTTTATTTGTAGGGCATGGCACAATACGAAGATTGACCATGGGTAGATCAGATCAGAAACCTGATCTTGAGCAGTTGGCAACCATGAAGAGGTATGTTTCAAATGCCATGGATGAAGGGGCACTTGGCTTGTCCACTGGCTTGTATTATGCCCCTGGTAGTTTTTCAGAAACTGAAGAAGTGATAGAACTGGCCAGGGAAGCCGCAAATAAAGGAGGTATTTATGACAGCCATATCAGGGATGAGAGCTCTTACAATATTGGCTTGCTTGGAGCGGTAAAGGAAGTGATCAACATAAGCAGAACAGCTAATATCCCTGCACATATTGCGCATATTAAAGCACTGGGTGTGGATGTCTGGGGACAAAGTACTGAAGTCATAAAACTGATTGAAGATGCAAGAAGTGAAGGATTGATGATCACCGCTGACCAATACCCCTACCCTGCCTCTGGCACCAGTGTAACCGCATCATTGGTCCCTAAATGGGTATTTGCAAATGACAGCGAATTTTGGAAGAAGTTTGACGATCCAGCCCTTTCTGAAAAGATCAAGACAGAAATGGAAGAAAACCTCAGAAGAAGAGCAGGGGCAAGTACATTGTTGGTAACTGCCTCAAAAGATTCCAGTATAGTGGGCAAAACCCTGGAAGTAATTAGCCAGGAGTGGCAGTTGTCTGCAATTGAAGCAGCCATGATAATTATTAAAAATGGGGGAGCTTCTGTTGGCTCGTTTAATATGAACCCTGATGATATCCATGAATTCATGAAACAACCTTGGGTGATGACCGGCTCTGATGGCTCAAACGGACATCCACGCAAGTATGGCTCTTTCCCTAAAAAGATAAAAGAGTATGTCCTTGAAAAAAAGATTTTGACCTTGAATGAATTCATTCACAGAAGTTCTTCCCTTACTGCTGAAACCCATAAGATCGCAAAAAGGGGTAGTCTAAAAAAAGGCTATTTCGCAGATATCATTGTTTTTAAACCAGAGGAGGTAAAAGACAATGCAACTTTTAAAGAGCCTCGGAAATTGTCCGAAGGAATGCATTATGTGCTGGTCAATGGAAAAATCGCCATTGAAAATGGAGATTACACTGAAACGAAAGCCGGGATGTCAATCAGGAGAGGGGAATGAATTGTAATAATCCAACTTAATAATTACCCGTTGATCAATGACATTACAGTAGTTATCTAAACCTATTTTTTATATTAGAAACCTGTCCTTATATTGGATTCCACTTTGAATTAATATGCCTGCAACTGAATCCAGTTTAAAAAAAGCCATCAGGTTGCCCCAAGCTACTGCCATGGTAGTGGGAACCATAATTGGTGCTTCAATCTTTGTTCAACCATCAGAGATTACAGGGCAGGTGCCTTCAATTGAGGGAGTATTACTGGTATGGCTGGTAGCAGGTATCCTAACCTTGTTTGGAACTTTAGTATGTGCTGAATTGGCTTCAATATTTACCAGGACTGGTGGAGTTTACATTTATTTAAAGGAGGCATTTTCCCCAGCTGTTGGATTTTTATGGGGTTGGGCCATGTTCTGGAGTATGCACTCTGGGATTATTGCAGTGGTGGCAGTAATATTTGCCCGTTATTTAGGTTACTTTATTCCAATTGGTGACATGGGCATCAGAATCGCAGCAATTTCGGTAATCCTGTTTCATTCTATCATTAATTATATTGGGGTAAAGCAGGGCAGCAACCTACAGACTGCATTTACCATAGGTAAAGTATTGGCAATAATTCTAATCATTATAGTAGGATTTACATTGGGGTCACAACTGCCCCAACATTTCCAAACCGGGGAAATCCAAGCCAGCGAAATTTCTTTTACCCAGATATTGACCGCCTTAATTGCAGGTCTTTTTGCCTTTGGCGGCTGGCACATGGTGACCTACAATTCTGAGGAAACTGTCGACCCCAAACGAACCATACCAAGAGCGCTTATTTACGGGACAATTTTGGTTACAATATGTTACGTTGCCCTCAATACAGTTTATCTCTACGTTCTTCCTCTTGATGTTGTGGCCTCATCCACACGCATAGCCGCCGATGCCGCAGATGTTCTGGTGGATTCTGGTGGAGGGGCATTTATGTCTGGATTGGTGATGTTCTCTACTTTTGGGGCCATCGGGGGGATTGTTTTGGCCGGCCCCAGGGTTTACTATTCCATGGCAAAGGACGGACTGTTGTTTAAATGGATTGGCGATGTCCATCCAAGATTTGGCACACCCCATAAAGCGATAATATTGCAAGCCGTATGGTCTTCAATTTTAGTGTTGACAGGCACCTACCGGGAATTGTTCACCAGGGTAATCTATACAGAATGGATCTTCTTTGGATTAATGGCCGTAGGACTGTTCGTTTTCAGGAGAAAAGGTAATTTGAAAAGGGAATACAGTATTCCGGGATATCCATTTGTTCCCGCCATATTTGCATTGGCCTCCTTTCTTATTGTTATTAATCAAATTATCCAAGATCCTTGGGAAAGCTTTACCGGATTATCTTTTGTTTTGATCGGATTAGTAGTTTATTATTTCACAAATAAAAATCTTAAAAAATTATGATACTTGATTTTCACAACCATTTTTATCCACCAGAGTATATTGATGAAATTGCAAAGGGCCCCAGTTTTTATAAAGTCACTCACGATGATGATGGCAACCCTGTAGTACATTCACCAGGGGATTATAACGTGATAGTACCAGGGCACAGATTGATAGACACCAGGTTGCAAGTTATTGCCGATGCCGGGGTGGATATGCAGGTACTTACCTTTACCGCTCCCGGTACTATTGTAGAAACTCCTGAAAGGTCTGTTGAACTGGCCAAAAAAGTCAACGACATCCTGGGGTCGATTGTAAAGCAACACAGCAGCCATTTTACTGCACTGGCGACGCTGCCATTAAATGACCCTGAAGCATGTGTTTTAGAATTGGAAAGGGTAATTAACGACCTAGGCCTTAAGGGAGTGATGCTCTACAGCAATGCCAACGGTGTGGCCCTTAGCGATGAACGATTTTGGCCAATGTATGAAAAAGCCAATGAACTAAATGCAGTAATGTATATCCATCCTACTTATCCCGTGGGGGTAGAGGCCATGGAAGAATTTATGTTGATGCCTTTGTTGGGATTTACTTTTGATACCACTCTTGCCGCTGCCAAACTGGTTTTTACCGGCATTCCCGAACGATATCCCAATATAAAATGGGTGTTGGCGCATCTTGGTGGTACTATCCCCTACCTGGCTGAGAGGCTGGACCGGGGATATGAAAATTTTCCTGAAAGCCGGAAATTTATTGACAGGCCACCCAGTGAATACCTGAAGAAATTTTACTATGATACCGTAAATTTTGATGTTAAAGCCTTGCAGTTTGCCATCGATTTTGCCGGGGTTGACCAAATTATGGCAGGCAGCGATTATCCACACATGATAGGCAGCCTGCCCAAAATGAAGGAGAGTATAGCACAGTTAGATATTTCAGATCAAGACAGGGCAAAGATTTACGGGGAAAATGCCATGGGGTTGCTGGAGTTATGAAATAAGCTCCAAATATCATCATACATAAATACGTATAAGTACGCTGTTTTATAAGTATTTATACCCACCAATTATTTATAGGAATCCACGAATAGGGCTCTTGTTAAGTGATTAATGATATGATTCGATAAAATATTGGGGCTGTAAAAGAGTTCTGCCTCAATAAATGAGTTGATTATTTCGCATATTGTTTGTGAAATTCATCACCACTTTTCAAGCATCATGAAGCACAAAGTAAAACCTTCTCCCCAAGAGGCTGATCGATTGGTAAGTATTGCTAAGAATGTCATTCCAAAATATGAGGGTTGGATAAAAGAAATCACTGAATCACATATTGAATTCTTGAAACTTAGAAGCATAACTAAGAATTCTTTTATGAATAAATCATTTGAAGAATTGTCGGAGGTTAGGGAAAGTAAGGTTTTTGATCTAATTAAGATCCTTTGGAGTGGAAAGGCTTTTGGTAGCTTGGGAAGGGGAGGTGTTAGGGAAGAAGCTATTGAGGAAAATTTAGAGGTATTCTATTATGCAACCGCGAATTTATTGAACTCTCAAAGAAAGGATGTTTCACCTTCTGAAATGCTTAGTGCTATTAAACTTCAGGTAGATGACCGTGGGGAATTAAGGGCAATTAAGCTACGGGCTTTATCAATTGTATCTGATTTGAGGATTCCGTCCTTATTTTCCAGAAGATTGTTTCTCAAAACCGCAAAATTCTTAAATATATCATTGGACTTTCCTGATGACCTTGAGACCCTTGGACATATTTTGCAATCCTATCTTCTGAACCAACAACGAGATAAATATACTAAGTATGTATTCCCCTGGATAGTCTATGAGTGGTACAATGAGTATTATAAAGCCCTGGATCTCATAAATAAAATGCCAGAATTGAAAAGAGGGAGTGAAAGGAAGGGATTTGTAAAAGCCGCTCAAAAAATGTTGAATAGGACAGGTTCTAGATTAACTATAGATGGTTTATTTGGCATGAACCTCGAAAATGAAGTATTGATCCTTCAAAAGGATTATGACCTCCATCCAAATGGGATATTAAATAAGGTGACATCAAGGAAGTTACTTGATTTGGCAGCACATCAGGGGGAAGACTTATCGGAAATAGTTATAATACTAGGGCAGGAAGTGGGGCTTGAGGGTGATGAAATGAAATCATCTGATGATGGAAAGATCACCCTTGATTCTGGTTTAGCAACAGTTCATAAGGAAGGGGATCATTCCCATGAAGATCAATTGGAGTTTAAAAATGATTACACTGCTTTGTCAAGCCTCATCGCTTACAATAAAGTAGAACCTCCTTTGGCCATTGGCTTGTTTGGCCATTGGGGGTCTGGCAAAAGCTTCTTTATGGAAAAGATGTATGATACCATAAATGATCTTTCAAAAAAGAATAGCAAAGTTTATTGTGAGAATATCGTTCAGGTAAAGTTCAACTCCTGGCATTACTCCGATGCCAACCTTTGGGCCAGCTTAGTTACCGAAATCTTTGAAACCATTAATCAGTACTTTGAAGGTACGGATCAAATATATGAGAAACTGGCAAGTTCCCGTGAACAATTAAAATATGCTAATAACGAGAAAAAGGATCTTGAAACTAAAAAGGGTGAGTTGACTGGGCGATTGACTGCAATTCAAACGAAAAAGCGAAAAAGCGAAAAAAGCCTAGGTGATATTAAGGACAGAAAAATAATTGAATGGGTAAAATCCGATCCCTGGATCAGTAGAAAGAAAAAAGAAATAGAAAGTAATCTGAAACAGGATCAAGACATAGACCTTGATACAATTCAAACTCAAATCCAGGAGTTAAATGGTTTCTGGAATAAATTAAAGCGATCATTTAAGCTGATAAAGAAATACAAGACGGGCAATTGGATATCCCTAATACTCGTAGCTGTAGTAGTATTTTTTCTTATGAACTATACTTTCCCAAATTGGTTTGCTGATTTAGATGCTGCTATCAATTGGATTTTGAAAAGTACCGCTTCATTGGTTACGATTGGTCTGCCTACAGTTTTGAATGTATTTCGAAAGGTTGAAAAAGGTCTCAACAGATTAAAAGAAGTCGATGCTGGCTGGGAGGAAGTCCGGGAAAAGGCCAGGAATAGAAAAACCAGTGAAGAGATAGTTCTTGAAAAAGAATTGGACAGGTCTAATATGCAAGAAGATAATCTTACACAAAGGCAATCAGAAATTCAGGAAAAAATAAATCAATTGGATTCAGAGTTATCAGATATTAGATCAGGGAAGAATCTTGCGAAATTTATCAGAGAAAAAAGTCAAGATCAGAGATATAAATCGGAATTAGGTATTATATCCTGGATAAGAAAAGATTTTGAAGAACTTGACAATCTCTTAATAAAACAGAAAATAGCTATTAAAAGGAAAGAGGGCAATACCAATAAAAAGAAGGAAGAAAATAAATCTATAGACCGAATTGTGCTTTATATAGATGACCTGGATCGATGCGAGGAAACCAGGGTTGTGGAAGTGCTGCAAGCGGTACACCTACTTTTGGCTTTTCCTTTATTCGCAGTGGTGGTTGGGGTGGATCCCCGATGGGTTTCCAGGGCATTAGAAAAACAATACCCGGAATTACTTGAAAATAGAAATAATAAGAGTTCCCGTTCCGAAGATAAAGTAAGCGAGAAGGACGAGAATGAAAAAGGTGATTCATTGTTTAATGAAGGAGCATCAGCCACGGCATTTGATTATCTTGAAAAGATATTTCAAATCCCTTTTTCTTTAAAAATTGTCCAGGAGAAAACAGCCAAAGATTTGATTGAGTCTTTAGCAAAACCAGGAAAATCTATACATGGGGAAGCTTTGGTAGTTGTTGTAGATGAGACAGTCGGAATTGATGAAAGTGTAGGAGTTAGTAAATCAACTAAAAAGACAGATAAAGACAAAGAAACTTCAGAGTCCCAATCACAAGCAGCCAGTACTCCTCCTGTAGTAAAAGAGCCTGATCCTAAGGCTCTGGAAATATCAAAGGAAGAAGGAGACTTCATGAAGGAAATTGCGTCCAATATAGGATACACACCAAGGACAATTAACCGTTATATTAATATCTATAAGATAATCAGATCTCATGGAGGTGTTATTCATTCAGATAACCAGTTGGAAGATTATAAGGCAATTATGATCATGCTCAGTATTGTTATGGGAATGAATTTTGAGCCTGATAAATTATTTGAGGAGATGAAAAAGTCCAAAGCCAAAACTATCGAGACCTTTTTAAAAGCTTCTAAAATTCTCTTTCCAAAGAAAAAGTTATTATTAAAAAATATTCCTGCTGAAGATTTAAAAATTGCACTTGGAAATTTTATAAGCAATGTTGACCTGGTTTCACGTTTCTCCTATAGACTTTAATTACCCATTCACCATTTATCACCACCCCAAATAGCCTTTTTGTGTTAATTCTGTCAATGGTAATTCTCGTAATGTTTTTTGGCGGCAATTTCGAATCGAACGGACTTCTTGGATTTATTTGGGTTGTTTACTTGATGTATGCAATGATTCAATTCTTCTTTTATACAGG
>CBDVAV010000028.1:0-15223 GCA_965372055.1 uncultured bacterium
AATTGGATTGGTAGTATTGTTGCAATTAATAGTACATATGTTGCAAGCCGTTTTATTTTGATATAAACACAGAAATAGGGCAATGAAAGTGCCTGTAGGCTACAAGGGAGGCTATTTTAAAAAACCAAAAACCCCTGCTGCCCGGTTTTTGTCGCCAGAACGGGCAACGGATTATAAAGTAATATTGGGCAATGAGAACATATGTTGCAAAAATGAGAACATATGTTGCATTGGGTCAGGTTTTACAGAATTAGTAATGGGTAATTGGTAACGAGTAATAAGTAATTAGTGTGTCAGTGCCTGAAATAGGTTGACCGTTTTTCATTGGTTCGATCAACATAATTCTAATTTAGTTGAAATGGTCTTGTTTTAATCCTTCTTGTACTCGGAAGGCAGGCAGTCGAACAATTTTTTGAAACTCTTTGTAAAGTAGGCCAGGCTACTGAACCCAGTCTGGTAAGCTATTTCAGAGATATTCCCCGCCTCTTGGTTCAGCAGGTCAGCCGCCCGGTATAGGCGGTAGTTCCTGACGAATTCCGTGGTTGATTGGTTTGTCAGTGCCTTTAACTTACGGTGTATCTGTGAGCGGCTCATGCCAATCTCCCTTTCCAATTGACCCAGGTCAAGTTCACCATCTGACATATGGTTTTCGATGACCATTTTTATATCACCGAGGAACTGTTCCTGCAATGAGGCAGCCTTTACCTTTTTTGGTTGTAGGGAGATTTCCCTACTGTATTTTTCCTGCAATTTTTGCCGGATTGCCATCAGGTTCTTCACCCTGGTGTTCAGTTCCTGACCGTCAAATGGTTTTACCAGGTAATCATCGGCACCCTTTTCCAGCCCTTCGAGCTTATCTTCCTGCTCTGCTTTGGCGGTAAGCAAAATCACAGGAATGTGGTCTGTTGTTTCACCAGATTTAACCCGTTCGCATAGTTCATAGCCGTCCATTTCGGGCATCATCACATCGCTAATGATCAGGTCTGGTATTAGTTCTTTGGCTTTTTCCAGTCCTTCCTGTCCATTGGCTGCTTCTATGATCTCATATTCATCGGGCAAACTCTCGCCAATGAACTTTATTAAGTCGCCATAGTCTTCCACGATCAGGATTTGCAATGCTTCAGTTTCCTGAGTCGATTGATGAGCTTTATTGTCTTCAGTGGGAGGGCTGTTGCTTTCATTACCTGATAAAGTTACCTGGCCAATGGTGTCAATTTCATCTTCAAGGGCTACGGCTTCACCCCTGAAAGACTGCAATTCGTCACCCAAGGGTAGAGATACGGTAAAAACAGTTTCCCCATCAGCACTCAACGCCTCTACTTTTCCCTGGTGAAGCTCCACCAGTTCCTTTACCAGGGACAGCCCGATGCCGGTACCCTCGTATTGGCGGGTGTGGGAACTTTGTACCTGATAGAAGCGGTCGAAGATGTAGGGCAGCTTATCCGAAGGGATGCCTTCTCCAGTATTGGTGACGGTAATCTGTACCATTCGGGAGGGACAATCGTGGCGGTCAATCTCTTTTTCTATGATCATTGACACGCTTCCTCTGGACGGTGTAAACTTGATGGCATTCGACAGCAAATTCGTGAGTATTTTATTGAACTTGTTTTTATCGAAATAGGCTTCTATAGGTTTTTCTTGATGGTGGTTTTTTAACAACCTGCCATTCAAGGTAAAAGAAATATTCTTTTGCAGAGCGGCGGACTCGAACAGCAAGGCAATGAGGTAACCCTCTTTAACAATGTCTTGTTTGATGACACTGAGGGCCAAGGCCCCCGATTCTAGTTTGGACAGGTCCAGGAGCTGGTTGATAAGTTGCAACAAACGGTTACTGTTGCGTTTGATGACCGAGTAATCTTGTCGTTGTTGCACTTCTATATCCGATTTTGCTAAAAACCTATTGATCAATCCGTTTATCAGGGTGAGTGGAGTGCGGAACTCGTGGGAGATATTGGCAAAGAACCTGGACTTTGATTCGTCCATGGCTTTCAGCTCTTCAGCTTGTTCTTCCAGTTGAGAATTCTTAGTGTCAAGTTGCTGGGTTTGTTCTTCCAACTGGTCATTTTTATCCGATAAATCCCGTGTTTTTCTGGCAACCAGCTTTTTTAACACTTTCTTCTCTCGCTCAAGTTTGGAAGCGCGCCACTGGACAAAACCAAACAAGCCAACCAAAAAGGCAATGCCATACCCCGAGTACGCCAAGGTGGTCTTCCACCAGGGAGGGATGATGACTACCACCAAGGAGGTGCCTTCTTCATTCCACAGCCCATCGTTGTTGGAGCCCTTTACACGGAACG
The DNA here is from genome assembly GCA_965372055.1 of uncultured bacterium. Lineage (GTDB taxonomy): Bacteria > Bacteroidota > Bacteroidia > Cytophagales > Cyclobacteriaceae > CBDVAV01. Next base: position 2,298 of record CBDVAV010000028.1, read on the forward strand.
TGTAGGTGTCGGGATCTAGGTTGGTGTAAGTAGCAGTGCGGTTACTGGCATCGGTATAAATCCATTCTTTATTGAAACCTTCCATTTTATAGGCATATTGATTTTCACCTGGGGATACAAAGTCCAATGCAGCAAATTCTATAGAAAAAATGTTGTGTTGATAGGATAGGGTGATGGTATCCGTGAAATTGATTGCTTTTTCCAAGTGAAATTTTTCGTTGTCACTTATCGCATCCTTTTGTACAGTTGCTGATTCGTTGAATACTTTAAAATCAGTGAAAGCTATTTGAGGGATATGTGTGTTATCCCTGATGTTGTCCGGATGGAAAGACACCATCCCGTTGGTACCTCCGAAATACATTTTACCGGTATCTGTCCTTAGATATGAGCGCTCATAAAATTCATCGATGTACATCCCATTTGTCTTATAGTTCTTAAAAGTTTCTGTAACAATGTTGAATTTTGAGATACTATTTAGTGTACTCATCCAAATGTTTTGATGATTATCTTCAGTGATTCCGAAGATCACATTATTTGATAATCCATCCTTGGTTGTAAAACGTCTGAATGTTCCTGATTTTTCGTTCAAAAGGTTCAGGCCATAATCCGTACCTGACCATAATGAACCGGATTGATCTCGAAAAACGCAGAGTATAAAGTTGTTACTTAGGCTTGACGGATCTGAAGGGTGATGTTGGTAGCGGATGAAGTCATTGGTTTCATCATTAAATTTGTTTAAACCATTTTTTGTTCCAACCCATAGCACACCAGAACGATCTTCATTAATACTATTAATATGGTTGCTGGCGAGGCTATTTGGATTGTCAGGATCATGTGCAAATAGTGTATACTTGGTGATTCTTTTATCAAATTGCAACAACCCAGCCGATGTGCCTGCCCAAACTGTTTTGTCTTTATCTTCGAAGAGAGTGTAGCTATGATCCAGTGAAAGGGGTTCTCCATTAATGATAATCGTCTCTTGATAAAATGTTTTAGAATCACTATCGAATTTGTAAATACCTCCTTCCGATGCGAGCCACAACTCTTGATCCGAGTCTTCCAACAAATCAAAGATTACTCCGGGAGCATATGCTTTTGAACCCTTCTTAAATGAACTGTAGTGAGTAGTTTTCCATTCATTGCTAATGTGTATAACCTCATTGCCTCCAGCAACCCAAATACCACCCTGTGAACTCTCTTCCAGGGAAGCAATATATGTTAAACCTGTACTACTTATGTTCTCATGGAGAACAAAATTGGAATAGGATGGTTTGTGAATACTTACACCTCCTAAGGTTGTTCCTGCCCATAGAATATTGGATTGATCTTCATAAATTGAAGTTACACTACCCTCTCCCAGAGTATTCAAGTCTTTTGGATCATGTTTGAATAACTTATAGGTTCCGGTTTTTTTGTTAAATATACTTAGTCCCTGTCCCCAAATTCCAGCCCATAAATTCCCGAAAGCGTCTTCATACAATTTGTATATTCTGTTTTGACTTAAATTATTGTCATTGAATTTATAGATGGCGAATGCTCCGTTTTCTATTTCAAATTTGTTGATACCCATTTCAGTTCCCACCCATAAAACTGCTTCCAACTTATCTTCATTAATAGCAAAAACCTTGTTGGAACTCAGGCTTCTGGGATTATTTGGATTGTTTTTATAATTAACAAATTGACCGGTATTTCTATTAAATTTGCTCAAACCTCCAAATGTCCCTACCCAAAAATTCCCAAATCTATCTTCGCTAATAGCATATACCTTATTATCTGGTAAACTTTTAGGATTATCTGAGTCATTCATGTAATGTAAAAATGTCCCTGATTCTTTATCCATTTTATTCAATCCTCCCACATCTGTACCAATCCAAAGGCTTCCAGAGAGGTCTTCAAAGATTACCCTTACATTGTTATTACTAATGCTGGTGGTGTCATTGCTATTATGCTGGTAATTTGTAAATGTATCTGTTTCCTTGTCATATCGGTTTAAGCCTCCACCCCGTGTTCCAATCCAGATTATTTTTTGCCGATCCTCAAAAAGAAAACTCACCTTGCCATCGCTTAGGCTTTTTGGGTTTTCCGGATCACTATTGTAGGTGATAATATTACGCCCATCGTATTTATTTAATCCTGGCAGGGCACCAAACCACATAAAACCCTGGCTATCCTGTAGAATGGAGGTAACGGTCGCTGTAGAGAGACCATCTTCCTGCGTTATACGCTCAAAGTGTATATCCTCTTGCTGGGCAAGAGTATTAATTGGATTAAATGATATTATTGTCAGTAATAAAACAGTCAGGTTGACTGTTGGCCCTTGAAAGGCTGAAGTTTCTTTCATTTCATAAAGTAATTTCCACTGTTGGTCTGATCGTTGTAGAAGAAAATTTCAATTTTTCTCCCCAAAGGGAGAAATCAGCTATTTTAGCTTAATAAATATAAATACCCTCAACTTTTACATAACTTGAAGCTTGATTTGCCAGACTGGTTTTAATTGTTTACCACGAGTTTTTGTCTCATTGTTTTGCCGTTCTGGACAAGGTTCATGAAGTAGACCCCATCCTTCAAGGGCAAGTCTGTTTCTATTGATATTGTCGGGCTATCTACCGATTCAAAATATTTCTGGTAGTACAATTTTCCATGTATATCAAACAGTTGCAATTGAAACTTGCCCAAGGGTTGGTTTAATATCCTTACCGTGATATTATCCTCCGTGGTTGGATTGGGAATTACCTCGAATACATAGTCCGACGTGAAATTGGACTCTACAGACACTATATCCGAATACTCGAAAGTCCCGTCATAATCAACCTGCTTTAGCCGGTAGTAATTGATGCCCGAAAACGGGGTATCGTCTGTAAAGCGATAGTGCAGGGTCTCGTTGGTAGTTCCATTGCCTTTTATGGTCCCGATTTTTATAAAACCATCGGCATCGGTAGACCTTTCCACTTCAAAGTGGTCGTTGTTAAGTTCCGTGGCTGTTGCCCAGTGCAGTTCTACGTTTTCCATACCGGAAGTGGCATTTAAGAAAAGCAATTCTATAGGGAGCGGGGCATTTTTGAGAGGGTTTTTCGTGGCATGTTTTGAACCAAATGCGAACGGACTGAAAGAACTTACACCAGTTACAGTAATGTTTCCGTTGGCAGCATATGAAATGGCACTCTGGCCTAAATCTTCCCACGACGACGACGAACCATTGTAATGGGCTATTCCTAAATCGGCGGAATCATCAATCCCACTATTTCCATTATTTTCCCAGTATAGCGTAACATCAGCATTGGAGGTCCCGGCATTGCTTAGATTCCAGTATTCACCGCCGCTCATTCTGATTAATGGACTGGTAACGCTGGTAGTGTTTGAATATGCTAAAGCAGAATATTCAGCGGTAAATTCCGTAGCTAGACCACCTGTAAGGTTATCGATACCTAATCGTGCATATACCCCACCATTACCCAAGGGGAAGGTAAAAGGCTCATTGCCTATCTTCTTCATGGGCCCATCAATATAACTCGTACTTTCATTGCCTTGTGTTGTATTATCAAGCCATACAACCATATTTATTATAAGTAGTCCAGTGGTACTTGTGGTAATAATACCATTGAATTGAAACCAAGAACCTGGATTGACAGTGAAGGAACTTGAACTTGAAATATTCATCCCATTATTAGCAATGATTTGACCATCAACAACTATGTCCCCAGCTATAGTAGGTGTATTAGCAAATGTAATTGCAGTTGCTCCATAGCCATAAAGTGTGATTTTCCCTGATAAATTCACATTATTATTAATTTGCATCCCACCGTTTAAATCATATACATTGATTGCAGGCCCCGTTGAAGGACCTGTTAAATCACCATTTAGCACTACAGCATCGTTGACATCGAAAGTAACATCACCTGTACCGGAGGCTAGTGTCATGGTTCCATCCACCGTAAAGCCAATAGCCATACCTGAAGAAGTTTTAGTACCTGAACCACTTAAGTTCAAATTAGTTATAGAGATAGGATTCCAACCTACATCTAGTAAATCCACTATTGTTTGAGCGGAAGTACCATTTAAAGTGAGGTTCTTACCAGCAGTAAAAAACAACCATGATTGACCACCGCCGTTAGCAATACTTCCTCCTAATTCAAGATCACCTCCCAAAACACCACCGGCACTTCCACCTTTATAATCGATGTCACCTTTAACAATTAAAGTACTGGTATTGCTTATGGTTAGCCTCGAATTATCACAATAAAAATTGCCATTCACGGTGATGTCACCAGCATTGGTAAATGTAACGCTATTTGATATCTCCAGATCATTGTACGTACCCAGAACGCTGCCATTCGAAAAGCTTCCTCCATATATTACCTTTCCTCCCCCTGTATCGAAAAAGGTAGAAGTACCACCATTAAATACAGGAGTATTATCATTCGTTCCGCCATCAGTATTCAGGGTAAGGGTGCCAGTGCCTGTTATTTTGCCAAAATTAAGACCTGCTCCAACAATCCCGTCATCTATTATTAAGTTTCCGGTAATTTTCAGCGTGCTACTGGCCATACCGTTGGTGGCCACACTGATAGTGTGAGTACTTAAAATTTCCACATCCGCAGTAACTCCAGGTACAGCAGATACAGCATTTCCTGAACCATCGGCACTATATGTCCAGGAATTTACATTATTCCAGGTTGCAGTACCCTGTCCCGATGTACGACTGTAATAGAAGGGTGGGTTAAATGCCCCGGGCTCTCCACATATCCACTCGGTATTTACATCGGTAAGAGTGAAACCGGTACTGCCAAATGTGTTCGTTCCGGCAGTAACAAAACTATTACTGGGATTAATATAATCCGTACCGTCATGATAGCGGGCTTCATAAGAAGCTTCATTACCTTGAATATCTCCATCGACATACTTAAAATCAAATGCGGCTGTAAGTGAAGAAATATTGGCCATGTCTATTTTAAAAAATCGTTTAATGGCTAACGCAGGAATAGGTAACGCATTGAGCAAATTTGAATTATCGGCTACTGCCTGCAAGCTAATAGTTCCATCTGCTATATCCGCTACCACGGAGGCGTTGATGGTTACCGGGGTGTAGTCGCTTCCTATTCCTATGGGGTAGATAAAATCGTATGAAGCCGCATTACCACTTACCCCTTGATGGATTAAATGCCCTGTTGAAGTATCGATCATTCTGGTGGCACTAAAACTTCCGCTCCCGCTTGAAAGGGTACTGGTATTGCTCATGGTTAAATCGACACTATTAAGCTCTATTTTACCATCATTATTCATGGTAAGTGCTCCATTTACAGTTACATCTTGACTTAATAATAAATAAAATCCTGCAGCTTTTTCCAATGTAAGGTTGTTAAAGGTAGTAGACATGGATCCTCTAACTTCTTGTGAAAATGAGGTATTATTAAATAATACAGTAGAAGCATTATCAAATACATCGGAATGGGTTGAATTATTTATGATATCTCCTCCAGCTATCATACTTAACGTACCTCCCTGCAAATCCAGGAAAGGTGTAGTGGAAGAAAAATAAAGATAATCCATAGCCAGACCATTGTTCCCTGCTGTCTGTGAAATTACCTGTACCCCAGCAGCATTACTGATATCTATCTTCACGAAGGTTTCAAATGCTTCAAACGTGCCAAGTACACTAATTTGCTGTTGGGAAGTGCCGGAAAAAAATACAGTAGAAAAAAAATTCTGATTAAACACACTGGCACTGCCGGCATCACTGCCTGTATCGCGTATCCAATCGCCTTTAATGGTAATATTATCATTGGCTCCGTTTTGAAAAATGAGGCTTTGACCAATGTTAAAATCCCCTTCTATGATAATAGCATTGTTTAATTCGAAAGTAGGTTTTACTCCGGCCCCGGCGGTGGATTCCAACCTTAGGTTGGGGTAGTTTGTTGTACTTGGGATGACCAAAGACCCAGTTGCGGTATTACGTTGATATTTTACTTCCGCAGTGGCATCCAGGGTATAAGTGGTAAAACCCGTGGGAAAACTGTTTGATGAAATTAAATTTGTTGATGCCGCCATTGTCATGGTTGTGGCGGTTGATCCGTTTACGAGAAAAGTGCTCATGTCAAGTGTTCCAGAACTAATTGTTAAGTAGCCATCCTCGACTTCGATCGTGTTTGCCAATGTTTTGGTAGAGGTACCGGAAATAATCAGGTTATAGTATTCAGTGAGATTAGGTAAGGTATAATTTTGACCACCCGTGAATTCTATGGTGCCAAGAAAATTTGTATCACTACAAGAAGAAGAACCATCAATACATAAAAAATCATCATCAAATAAAGAAGGCATTGTAGGCGTTGTGGCAGTTGCTGGTTTAAACCGAAGTATTCCATTGCCAGTTACAGTTCCTAAATTACTGGCATCTTCTTCTATAAATTCCAATACGGCAGTTCCGGGAGTGTAAGTAGGGCCGCCCAACAATGTAAAACTTGATGCGGCGGTCGTGTTATCGCCCACGATAACCTTATGTCCTCCCGCTATTCTTACCACATTTGATGCGGTGGGCGTACTCCCGGCATCGACTCCATTATGGCCGGTAGTAGACCAGGTTCCTGTATAGCTCCATGTACTACCTGCTGGGAGACCAGCGGTGGCATCGCGGCTATAATAAGTTTGGGCATAGCCATCTATAGCAGCAAATACTAATAATAGGGCAAATAGTGTTATTTGTATTGCATTTTTCATGTGTGTGTTGGTTTGTTTTAAAATCATTAAAAATCAATACCGTGGTGCTAAATCCGAAAGCGGGAATAACCCACCTTGCTGGACTTCGACTAAAACTTCCATCGGATGGCTCTGGCCACCCCATAGAAGTTTGCCAGCATTTAAATTACGAATTTGTTATTAATATATTCAATATAAAAATGTAAATAATTAATAGTAATAAGTTTATATAATATATATAGCATAAATTAATACAAATAATATTCTTTAAAATCATTAATTATAATATATAGCTGTATATATAGTTATATAGTGATCTAAACGATCTCTATAGAATGTATATCGATCACTGCTCGAAGGGGTATATGATGTAAGTTTATCTGTTAGTTTTATATTATTTATCACAATTAATTTTATCATAACCCCGGCAATTTTATAAAATGACTCATCGAAAATTTCAAATATTTAAATCAATCCATTTATTTTTATAAAATATCCCTTGTGCCAAAGATTCTGATAATTTTGATTTCAAACAATAGCGATTTATGGGGATATTTTTGCAGAAACAGCCTGTGGCTCAGATTTGAAATTCTAGGGGATGGCTTAGAACCATACGATAGAATTTCGGGAGGGTAGTTCGTGGGCTAAAGCCCGGTTTGCATTACTGTTCTGTTCACCGCCTTGAAAGACGGTGTTAATCCACCTGCGTATGCGTTTACGACACCGCTAATGCTAGGTGTACGCAGCGAACTAGAAAGTAGAATTTCGTAATGAGCTTTAGAGCGGGAAAAGCGATTTTATTAAAGAATGTTAAGAAACAAAAGGAAGCCCCGTGGTTGTGGATTAGGAAACCACCTTATAATCTTCATCGGTAACAGAGTATTCATTTCTCCCCATTTTTTTCAGGAATTTCAAGTGAGAATTAACAGCATCCCCCAAAGTGGTGAATTCATGGTAGGGTATATTGAATTCCAAGGCTGTTCTTTTAACAATGTGGGAGAGCTGCCGATGGTGTACATGGCAAACTCTTTGAAAAAGGTGATGCTCGATATGAAAGTTCAATCCACCAAAGAAAAAGCCAACTACTGGATTGCTCCTGGCAAAATCTGCCGTGGTACGCAATTGATGAACTGCCCACGAATTTTCTATGTCACCATTCTTATTTGGCAACGGGAATTGCACTCCTTCCACGAGATGGGCCATTTGAATAATTATTGCCAGTAAAAAGCCTTCAATGAAATGCATTAATAAAAATCCCAGCAATATGTGCCCCCAAGAATAGTCAATGATTACCAACGGGATAATCAGAAAGACGATATAATAGAAAATTTTAAAGAAAAATAAATTTATATACTGAGAAAGTTGAGGTTTTTTGACTTTAAAGCTGCCAATTTGTCTTTTAAAGAATCTCTTATAATCCTTTATAAACACCCAGGATAGGGAAGTCAGACAATATAAAAAAAATGTATACCAATGTTGGTAACCGTGTATCTTTCTTAATTCTTGATGTGGTGACATGCGGATCAATGGGCTTGTATTAATATCTTCATCAACATCCTGAATATTAGTGTAAGTATGGTGAATCTTGTTGTGCGTTATATCCCATACATAGGAATTGGCTCCCGCTACATCAAATAAATGTCCCAAAACATTGTTGACTTTTTGGTTACTGGAAATTGCACCGTGCAGGGCATCGTGGCCGATATTTACTCCAACGAAGGCTGTAAACATTCCAAGGATTATCCATAACAGATATAGAACGGGGAGGCTGGGGTTTCCAAGTACAATAAATAAATAAGTGCCAACTAACCCGGCAAGGAAAAATATAATCTTGAAAACCATAAAGGAATTAGCATGAGGAGAAATTCCTTTTTGCTCAAAATAATTATTTACCCTTTCTTTTACTATGGTGTAGAATTCGGACTGACCTGCATTTACAAAATTTATTTTAACTGATAGTGACATAGTTTACCTGCAAATTATTTTGTTATCTGAAATATTGAATTTTCTGCAATATAGATAAATAGACCTATATATCCTAAAATATATTTTTATCTCACCGATATAAGACCTTGTTTTTTGAAACGAGTATCAAATTCACCAATTCAAACCCAAAACAGACAACTATTAACGGACAACTGAACTTAATCGGCAGTGAAGATTTCTGTATCAGAATGAAAAGCATACCATGCAAACCAGAATAGGGTAGTTCCAGGCAGTTCCTTACCATTTGCCGTTTTAATTTGGGCATAGCCTGAAGTTTTGTCGAATTCTATTATTAGCTCTTGACCGTTAAATGTGTCACTGATCTGTTTTTGGCCTTTATTTTCCAATTCGCTAAATGGGTATGCTTTGTACTTATTTCCAATTTTTATTCCGATAACCAATTCTTTCGGGTGGTATTTATCACTTTGGTTATTAACCGGAAAATAGAGGCGTTTTTCCTGGTTATAGTTGCCGTAGGGAGATCTGTCATAGTTCCTGGAATGCCCTGTTTCCGTGGACAAAACTTTGGTATCTGGATACAAGGTTTTCCACTTTTTCCAGGTAGTACTGGTGGTGACTAGCGGTTTTAAAAGTTTTCCTTTTGATGGTCCACTTATTGCTTCAGACATTATCTGTGACCATAGTGATTTGGTTTCCCGATCATATAACAATACATCGCTGTTATACAGCAACCCTGAAACACCGAATGTCCTTTTTTTACCATCAATATCAGCATCAAATGAAACCCCTGAACCGCATAAAGGGCAATATGTGATCACCACGGGCTTCCCGTTAAACTCGTCATTGACAATTTCATGATAATCCATAATCCGGATAGGGTAGGCTTTGGAAACACCGTTAATGCTTAAGCCTAATATCTTGTCGTTGTCATTTAAAAAAGAAGCATTGGAAGCACTTAAAAACTTCGGTTTGTCAATAGAAGGTATTCCATCCCTGCCGGGGCCTCCATGCCTGATTTCGCTTTTAGGTATTGATGGATTATCAATCCTGAACCCATTATAAGTCGAGGGGGATTGGGCAGAAGCTGGAAATATGATGATGAAGAACATTAGTATAATTCCCGCTTTTACGATCATTTTAGTTGCCATAATTACAAAGTTTGCTAAATAAGAAACCAAGATTGTGAGAGTGGAGTTCCTCAACGTGGAACTTATTCATCATAAAAAACCACGCCCTTTTTGTGTGGACATGTCTTTGACTATAACTTTTTGTTTGTTGAAATAAATTGAAGGATGAATATCGATTAACCCAGCCTGTCCGGCAGGCAGGGAATCACGATTTAAGAAGTAAAAAAAAACTTCAAGATTCTCCCAAAGGGATGCCTTTGGCTTGAAATCGTTAATCGGTGTTCGATATTCAAAAAAAGAAAATACTCAATCCCCTTAGATAAACTAAAGCCACTTTTTTAGAAGGTGTAATTATTATTCTTCCACCATTAACCCGATAGCTTTTGAAACTTCCCTTACTGGTAATTTGCAGACTTTATCTTGACAGACATAGATAATGGTTTGCCCTTCAACTTTCTTGTTTTTCAAGAGTTCAAGAGAACCTTCGTCACGTCCACCTGAGAAAATGGCGTTTGGAATAAAAATTTGATCGAATTGTTTTTTTACCTGATGATAATTGTCACCGACAATGGCAATTTCATATGGTTCATGGACAACCATGTAAAGCAACATTATCCAGTTAGAATAAAATGAACCATTGTCTCCAATAGTGGGCAATACATTGGCCAGCATTTGCTTTGAAATATCCAGATATTCATTATTGTAAAAATAAAGGCCGAGCTGAAACAAGCCTTTGGCCATTGATGAATTAGAAGCAGGAATAACATTGTCGGTAACTTCTTTACTTCTGCTGATCAGTTCGGGATCAAGGTCTGAAGTATAGAAAAACATGCCGGCTTCTTGATCATAAAAATGAGATAAAACATAGTCGGCAAGGGCTTTGGATTCTGTTAGCCATTTCTCATCAAAAGTAGCCTGGTAAAGACTGATAAAAGCCTCGATAGTAAAACTATAATCATCCAAAAAACCATTGATAACGGCCTTTCCGTCTTTATAATTCCTGTTGAGGCCGCCATCTTTTCTTCGTATGTTCTCAAGAAGAAAATTTGCATTTTTAAGGGCAATATTCAAGAATTCTGGTTCATCGAACACTTTGTAAGCATCAATATAACCTTTTAGCATTAACGCATTCCAGGCCGTGAGGCCCTTGTCGTCAAGCCCTGGCATGATGCGTTTGGTTCTTTCGGCAAACAACTTATCCTTGCCAACTTTTAGCATCTCCTTAAATTTTTCTTCAGTGACATTGTACTTACTTAATATATCTTGGAGTTTGGAAGTAATATGTAAAATATTCTTCTCTTCCCAGTTACCATCATCGGTAACAGAATAATAAGAATTTAATATGGCTGCATCATCGCCTAAAATGTTGTCAATGTCTTCTTTCCCCCAAACGTAATACTTGCCTTCTTCCCCTTCGCTGTCAGCATCCAGTGAGGAATAGAACACACCTTCAGGAGATGTCAACTCCCTACTTATAAATTCCAGTGTTTCATAAACGACATTTTTATATAATTCATTTTTTGTTACCTGGTATGCTTCGGAGTAGAGGCTAACCAACTGCCCGTTGTCATAAAGCATTTTCTCAAAGTGAGGCACTTTCCATTTGTTGTCGGTGGAATACCTGGCAAAACCACCGCCTAGGTGGTCATAAATCCCTCCGTTTGCGATATTGGTTAGGGTAGTGGTCACTGCTTCCAAAGCTTTTTCATCATTTGTTGCATGATGATACCTCAGCAGGAGTTGGTAAACATTGGGCATTGGAAATTTCGGTGCTCTATTGAGGCCTCCAAGCTTGAAATCAATAGAGTTAATGATGCTTTTTGCACTTTTATTAAGCTGGCCATCTTTTAGGGGGGATACCTCTACCTTAGGTTGTATCCATCCAGTTTGATTAATGCCTTTAGTTAGTTGTTCGGCCTGCTTGATCAGTTCTTGCCTATTATTCCGAAACTTGTCTGTAAAAAATTCCAATATCTGAACCCAGTTGTCTTTTGGAAAATAAGTGCCCGCGTATACTGGCCGGCCATCGGGAAGGGCAAAAGCATTGAGTGGCCATCCCCCCCTTCCATTGGTCAGATACGCTGCATTCATATAGATTTGATCAACGTCCGGCCTTTCTTCCCGGTCGACTTTTATTGAGATAAAGTTATCATTCATGATCTTGGCTACAGCAGTATCTTCAAATGATTCTCTCTCCATTACATGGCACCAATGACATGCGGCATACCCGATGCTGATGATGATCATTTTGTTTTCCTTTTTGGCTTTGGTTAGTGCTTCTTCCCCCCAAGGATACCAATCAACAGGATTATGTGCATGCTGTTGCAGATAGGGACTGTTTGTATTAATTAGCTTATTAGTGTACATATGTTCCTGACCTTGCTGGGCATTACATGCCAGTAAAAGTAGCAAGGTCAAATTCGAAAACATAACTAATTTACTCACCATTATTGTTGTTGGTCACCTCAAAGTTAGATTAATAGCTGATATATTGGCCACACGATATGCATTATTGAAAATGTATTCCTAGAATTGAAATTGGTAAAAATAAGTTCAAAGGCGTCTAATTAGAGTCTGTCTATAATATCAATTCGATTGACTTTCAATGACTTTTACCCCGCCCCAAAAGGGTGAAGCCATTGAAAATCAACACTTTCTTCTGGGTTTGGGGTAAATGGTGATTTTCAATGGACGACATTATGGACAGACTCTAATTCAGGATGTTTTCGAGCAATATGGAAATATAATACACTGAGCCAATAGTAGGGCCACCAACATTGTCAATATACTTTTGTTGAAATAAATTGCTGGCACCAAGTTTCAGTTTAGCATCAAATTGTTCGAGATAGTAATTGATCTGGGCATCAACGTTAAAGTAAGAAGGAACCTCCCCATTGGCTAGCTGGCTGTTCCATTGATAACTATCCTGCCAGTGAAAGTCTATCCCAAAACCAGCATTTGGAGCGAAACCTTTATTTTCTATTGAAAAATTAGCTGAATATTTAGGGGAATTAAATGATGGGATTACTATATCATCTTTGTTTAAATCAGCTGTTGAGAATCTGCCATTTCCCCTGAATGTATATCCGTTGGATAGATAATAGTCAAATCCAAGCAAGATGTTGTGGGCTTTAGTGGTAGACCGTGCATTTTGGTAGTAAT
>CBDVAV010000029.1:0-15118 GCA_965372055.1 uncultured bacterium
TATGTAATTAAGGCCTTCAGAAATTTCATGGAGGCCCTAACTTTAACCTTTCTTAACAACCTTTCTTAACCTTTTCTTCTTTTCTTCAACCATTCATCTATACTGTACTTACCTGGTCCAATAAAATAAGCACCTATAAACAAGGACAGATTTTTAAAGGCATTGCCTGGATTCCCTTGCCCAGATGAAATATGTGAGATCATTGCGATGAGCATGGTAAATGCCAGCAATAGTGATACAGGCCTGAAAAATAACCCGGCAGCAAACATCAATGCACCCAAAGATTCTGTTAATGCCGCCATAAAGCCCCAAAATGTATGGCCAAACCCGATACCTATATTAGCCATAGCACCGCCGACCCTTTCCCACCTTTCAATCCCTCCTGTTATCTTACCCCATCCATGGAAGTAAATAAAACCAAATCCAAAGCCAAGCCTGACAATTAATATTCCTAAGTCTTTTTTGTTTTCTAATAACGACATATCTTAATAATTTGAAGATTTTTAAATGTAAATTTATTTGAACCAATTTATTCTTAAAGAAAAACTATTATTTAGAATCTGCCAAATTTTATAACAGTGAAAAAATTTTCATTTCCATCACCCTATACAATTGTTTTTTTGGTTATTGCATTGGCTGCATTAGGTACTTGGCTGATGCCAGCTGGCAATTACGATACATTGAGTTACGATGTTGATCGAAAACTGATGGTAATTAATTCAGGAGATGAACAACAACCCCTTCCACCTATACAGGAGTCACTGGACAGACTTAATGTAAACATCAAGGTTGAAAAACTTATTTACCAAGACATTCGTAAACCTGTAGCTATTCCAGGGACATATAAAATAGTTGAATCAAATCCTCAAGGCATTATCGCCATGATATTGGCTCCGATTGAAGGTATTTACGATGCAATTGATGTAATCTTATTTGTATTGGTTATAGGTGTTTATTAAGGTATTTGATAGTTCGGGTGCTTTTGGAGCGGGCATTTCCATGATCACGGCAAAATTGAAAGGACGTGAAAGCTGGTTGATCATTACCCTTACTTTTCTGTTTGCCTTGGCAGGGTCAACTTTTGGAATGGCCGAGGAGACATTGGCATTTTTCCCTATTCTCATACCAGTTTTTTTGGCTTTAGGGTATGATGTAATGTTACCATTCGCGGTAATTTATGCCGGGGCTGCAGTAGGAGTGATGGCTTCGACCACAAATCCTTTTGCAGCAATTATTGCCTCTGATGCAGCCGGGGTAAACTGGACCTTGGGATTATCTGGGAGGATAGGAATGTTGATCGTGGGATCATCGGCATGTGCATGGTATTTTATCCGTTATGGCAATAAAGTAAAGGCAAATCCCTCTAAATCAATTTTATTTAACAAAAGAGAAGAGGTTGAGACTTTTGTTAAACAAAATGAAAATACGAAGGAAGCTCTAAAAATGAATAACAGGTATCGAATTCTACTTGTTTTGTTCAGTGCAACATTTATGACCATGATTTATGGAGTGTCGAAACTTGGATGGTGGTTTCCTGAAATGACCGCATTGTTCCTGGTTGCCTCATTGATTGTTGGAATTATGGTGAAGGGAGGAGAAAAGAGAATCATTGGGATATTTGTTGCGGGGGCCAGGGATATGGTTGGTGTGGCCTTTATTATTGGAATTGCACGGGGTGCGACTATCGTGTTGAATAATGGAATGATCAGTGATTCTATTTTAAATTTTACCGCTAGCACTGTTCAGGGTACTGTTGGTGCGTTTTTTATCGTGATATTAATGCTTGGATATGCCTTGATGACATTGTTTATAGCATCAACTAGTGGAATGGCTGTACTAACCATGCCAATTATAGGTTCTCTAGCTGAAATTGTTGGCGTTCCAAGGGAACAAATTGTAAATGCCTATCTTTTTGGTATGGGTATTATGAACTTTATTTCACCGGCAGGTATTATTCTGGCAGCCTTGGCTATGGTTAAAATTGATTTTAACGATTGGCTTAAATTTATATTACCATTATTGGGTATTTTAACAGTACTTTGTTCAATATTCTTAGCAATCGGGGTTTACACCTAATTGAATAAAAATCAAAGGAATTTATATCAGCTTTCAATATGGCCTAATACTTGGTACACGGAAACCTTTTCGTTTTTCCCTTTTACTTTAATTGGATCCCAGGCCTTGGTTTCAATTAAGTGTTTCGTTTTATTATAAATCGATTCACCGATCAGTATGGAATTGGGGATTTTCTTGGTCAATGATTCGATCCTCTTGGCCGTATTAACAGTATCACCAGTAACTGAGTATTCAATCTTTTCTTCTGAGCCTAAATTTCCTGCTACCACTGGCCCAAAATTTACTCCAATCCCCACTTTAATTTCAATCCCCAAAGATTTGTTTAATTCCTGGTTAAGTATTTCCAATTGCTCGATCATACTTATCGCACATAATACAGCTTTCTCTTCACAGTTAATGATGGAAACTGGGGCTCCGAAGGTCACACAAATCTCATCACCCACGAATTGATTTACCACTCCATCATATTTCTTTATGATCCTGTTCATATTGCTGTAATATGAATTGAGCAATGTAACAACTTCGTCAGGGGAAATTTGTTCACTGATTGGTGTAAAACCCCGTATGTCACAAAACAAAATGGCAATATTGATCTGCTCACCAGTGAAAATTGAATCTGATTTATCACTGAGCGCTTTTTGCACAACGGGTTCAGGTACAAATTTTACAAAGAGATTTAATGTCTTTTGCTGTTCCTTTGTCAGGTCTGATAACCGATTATTTATTTCCTGTACTTCTTTATATCTATTTCTTTCAGCTTCAAATAATTGAGCATTTTGGATTGCAATGGCTGCTTGCCCTGCAAGCAAAGAGATAAGATTTTCATCCTCGTCTTTAAAGATATTTACTTCTGTACTTTCCACTGAAAGAACACCTACCAATTCTTCATTAATAAGCAAAGGTATGGCCACGTGACTGATGGGATTTGATAGTCCGGGAAGCTTTATAATTATTTCATTTTCCGGGTGATTCTGTATTTCTTTGCCCGCACTTAAATATCTTAGGTTTGCGGTAATATTGCCTAGCCTTACAATTTGTTTCTTTTTGGCTACCATGCCAATAATCCCTTTTCCTACTTCCACTTTGGCACCTATTCCCTGGTCTGGATACCCATAACTGGCAAATACGGTGAGAAACCGTTGTCCCTCAGAGGTGAGCAGGATCATGGAATGTCTATAGGAAAAGTAATTGTCAAGTAATTCTAGAAGCGTATTGAGAGTAATATTTAAATCCAGCGAGCTACTGATTTTTATTGAAACCTCCTTTAGGATTTCAGTTTCTTTATTTTTTCGATTTAGTTTCTTTTGAATTCTCTCAAGGGAATCATCCGAATTGCTGATAACATCTTTGTTCATTGATTAGAGAGATTGATCAATTTTCTTAGGCTATTTTTTTTATGTCAATAACCTGAAAAATTTCAGAACATTTTAATTTAAAAACATCTTCCATTCCTATCATTGAAGCGATGGCTTCCAGTTGAGTACTCATTTGGTCGAAGGTAGTTCCTTCAGTTTCAGAACGCAAGTACTCGAGGTCCAATTTCCACATACAAAAATCTTCCGGATTTACTATATTTATGCTGGCCTGTGGGTTTTCCCTGATATTCCTGATTGATTTATTGAAGAATTGATGAGAGAGAGCCACGTGATTTTCGTCTACATAATACACTTGTGAGATATATGTAGTATTTGGAATTCCTTCTTTGGAACATGTGACAATACAAGAAGGGACAATTCCTTGAAAAGCTCCCATCATTTCTTCTTCGATCATAATTTATGAAAATTAACTGGTAGTAGAAATCTTATTTCCTGCTCCAACTTTGGGAGTTTGATCAAATATTTCTTCAACTTTCATTTCGATTGCAATACTCGGTCTAGTTGGCCATTTATATACTATACCATCCTTAACTCCAACTTTGATTAGACAATCATTAAAGCCAGTCATATAGTTATCAATATTCGCGTAATCTTCATCATCGCAATCACCGAATTTCAAACATATTCCTTTAAACTGGTAACTTTCATAAGTTAATGGACTGGCTAAATTTATTGAAAATAGTTTGTTTTCTTCAATATTTGCTATTGTCCGTTCAGCGGTTGATTTCGCAATAAACATTCTTATTATATCATTTTCAACCACATACGTGCCAAGCAACCTACAATATTCAGGTTTTAAATTTGCATTTCTTGTACCCATGGACATTCCTTGAGGTTCTTCAATAAAACTTCTTAATTCTGGGGTTATAAGGGTGGGCATAGGGTCATAGTCTTTTTTAATGAAGTGGTTCTTAAACGAGGATATAATTTAATAATAATTATTCAATTATATTAATTTCCATAGTATTTATGTTTAAACTCTTATTTATGCGGAGTCTTAAGCCTTAAAACCGGAATAACCGTAAAAGGAATCCAGTAATTATTTGGCTACAGGTGAATTCTGAAATTTTAATACCTTAACTGTCCCTTTTTTCAAAGCTTTCCCCTCCTTCAATACCTGCTTTTGCCAATTCCTGTTCTTTGAAATAGACCCAAAGGGTATATCCGCCTAATATGGTTCCAATTGGAAACGAAAAAAGGGAAATACAGCCCTCAATTACAAGTAGTGTCATAGCCCATTTTTTGTTATTTAAAAGGCCAATTCCTCCAATAATTGAAGGTATTACGAAAATTAACAATACGAATCCAAATGCCCCTTTGACTATGGTAAATGCCAGTTCAGCTTCGTAATCACTAATATGCCGTCCATATCCTTCTCCTATAATCAAACCAAATATCACGAAATAAACCAGGAAGAGAATTATGAAAATAAATGAGCCATAAATAAGATATACTGTACCTAATATTCTTTTATGTGTATCCATTGTTGATAAATTTCTCAGTTAATTTAAGAATTTTTTTTTGGATTAAATATTTAATCCAAATTTCTGTAAATCCATTTTTACCAAGGTTGCCATGTAATATGATTGATAATTAAATTGATAGCCATTTACTGTCATTGGTTTGGGAAAAAGAATTATTATATTCGGTGATCATAATCGAGATTTACCATGAACACTCTATCACCGAAGCAATTTTTTATTTCAATTCTTTTTATGTGCATATTGCATACCAATAGCTTGGCTCAAAAGGAAGATGCCGGGAATCCCAACTGGCAAAAATTTCATAGTACGGCAGATGCCTACGCTTTGTTGGAAGGATGGGCAAAAGAGTTTCCTGAATTAACAAGTTTGTACTCAATAGGGGAGACCTTAATGGGCACTCAACTTATGCTTCTGGAGATCACCAACAAACAAACAGGCGAGGCATCAGATAAACCTGCGTACTATTATGATGGTAACATCCATGCTGGGGAATTAACTGGAGCCGAAGTTGCATTGCATTTTGCCTGGCATATTTTAAGCAAATATGATTCTGATCCCAGGATCAAGAACCTGGTAGATACAAGAACTCTGTACATTAGGCCAAAATTTAATCCAGATGGTGCAGATCTGGCACTTACCACACATACCAGGCTAAGAAGTACCCCTAGGCCTTATGATGAAGACAGGGATGGTTTGCTGGATGAGGATCCCACCAATGATTTGGATCTGGATGGGGCGATCACCAGCATGAGGGTCAGAAACCCAAATGGTCGGTGGAAGATCAGCAATGATGATGACCGGATTATGGTCCGCAGGGAAGATGGGGATTTCGCTGGCAATTATTATGATATTTTTTCCGAAGGGATTGATGATGATAATGACGGGGCCTTTAATGAGGATGGTGTTGGAGGCATAGATATGAATCGCAATTTTCCACGTAATTGGGGCCTTGAGTCTGAACAAAGGGGAGCTGGCCCTTTTCCACTCTCTGAACCTGAAACCAGGGCAACAATTGAATTCATTAATTCACATAGGAATATTACTGGTGTTTTTCACGGCCATACATCAGGTGGTTTTCTTTTTCGACTCCCATCAACTACTTCGTGGGATAATTTTAATATGGCAGATCAAAGATTGATTTTGGAGCTTTCTGACAAATATGCGACAACTACAAAGCAGCCTGTTAGGCCGAGTTACAGTAACCCCCGCCTTCATCGGCATGGCACACTAATTAGTTGGTCATACTGGGATTTTGGGGTAGTGGCATTTGTACCTGAATTTTGGGGAGGATTTGGAGAGGATTATGATAACAACGGCTCAGTGTCAGAGCAGGAACGATTTACATGGAATGATGAGATTTTAAATGGATCCGGTTTTGCCAAATGGAAGAAATACAAACATCCTCAACTTGGAGATGTGGAAATTGGTGGTTGGAAATCAAAATTTACCCGTCAAAACCCACCAAAACAGCTTCTTAAAAATGAAATAGAGAAGTATGTGCCCTGGATGTTTTGGCTAGCGGAAATAAGCCCAAGGTTGGTGCTAAGAAATTCATCAATTGAATTTTTGGACAATGGAAGTTTGGTTAAAATCAACCTTGATATTGAGAACGTAGGATATTTATCAACTAACATCACACAAAGAGCTATTGATGCCAATATTGCTTTCCCGGTTTGGGCAGAAATTGAAACAAAAGATGCCGATCTTATTACAGGTGCCAATAGGCAAAACCTTGGCCATATAAAAGGGTCGCGGGACGGTCAATCAGATAGACAGGAATCAAAACGTCATCTGGAATATATTGTAAAAATCAACGGGGATAACCCTAGGGTTATTATCACTATTAAATCCGAAAAGGGCGGTGTGATCAGGAAGGAAATAGCAATGATTCCAAAATAACGTACATCAAGAAAACAAGATAAAGGGATACGAGAAAAATGCCTGCTTTTTTCCCAATGCTCCAGTTATTAATAACCAGAATCGCCAGTATTACCAATACAGAAGCAAATAAAAGGATTACAGAAACAAAAAGATCATTGGTTGCCACCGAGACTGTACTATTGCGCACGATTATGATTATTGCCCATGGAAGCCCAAGCCCAATTAGTATATCGAAGATATTAGAGCCTATTGCATTACTTAAGGCCATACCTCCCCTGCCTTGTTTTGCCACAATTACAGAAGAAATCATATCTGGCACTGAGGTTCCTACCGCCAAAACAGTTAATGCTATGATAACTTTGGGGATTTCCAGGACTTCTGATATAACAATAGCACTTTCTACCAAGACCCAGCTTAAACCAGCAATAAATAAAATAGAAATAAAGAATACCGAGTAATAGTATTTTATGGGTGGGAATAACTTATCTACAACAAAATCAATAGGCTTAAAAACTTTCTCCCAACTTCCGGCTGGTTCCATGCCTTCATCATAATCTACCCCGGTAACTTCATCAATGTCTTCATAAGGAAAAATCTTTCTCCAATTGATAACAGCATAAATATACAAGCCATACATCCCCACGAAAATAAAAGCTTCATACAATTCGATTTTATGGTCATAAAAAGTAAAAATTAGAACCATTATAGATAAGCTGTAAAACAGAAGGTCACGGAATACTGGTTGCCAGGCCAGGAATGACTTTTTTACCAAGGCCACTGCCCCTATTATTGCTAGAATATTAAATACCGCCGAGCCAACTATAGTGCCGATTCCTATTTCTGCGTGATCACCGGGTTTTACTAAGGCAATTATTGCAACAAATAATTCTGGAGCACTTGATCCAACAGCCATAAGGGTAGCCCCAGCCATATCATGGGACATCTTAAATTGTTGTGCAATTTTATCCAATGATTCAATAAAGTATTTATCACTGACTTGGGCGAGCAGGTAAAATGATATGATCAAAGCCAGGATACTTCCTAATAGCAACATTTTAACAGGTTGATAGAGATTTGGTTTTGTTGGTTAAATTTAGGATCAGGCTCTAAGATAATGGTTTTATTTAGAATATTAAATCTATTTAATAGTGAATTTGAATGTGTATTTACAAATGAGATTCTATCGGGATGTTTAAATAATGATCCAAAATATTACTTGCTGTAATTTTTGTCAAATATTTCGCATCAAAATTTATCATTAACAAATTTGATTTTTAAAAATTCCAATAAACAGTTATCTCCAGGTTTAGCAATTCAAGAGTTTTAAGAAATAAAGGGAGACTTAAAATAAGCCTCCCTTTTTAATTACCCAAGTTAACTGTTAAACACAAAGTTATTTCAGGTATTCTTGATATGCATTAACAATGTTCCCAAAAAGTGGTAAATATGTAACAATCTCATTCTTATGAAGGTTTTGATCAAAAGTATTCTAATAATTGTCTTGATTTCCGGTTGTCAATTTCAGACCAAGGATAAAAAAGCTCAGTCATACATGTTGAGAGGAAATCAGGCCTTGGCCAGTAAGAAATACCAGACAGCCATTGAGTATTTCAAACTGGTATTGAAAGCAGGTAATGAAAACCCCGATGCCCTCAATAATTTGGGGATTGCATATTCTGGACTAAATAATCTGGGCGAAGCAATAATACAATACTCTCTAGCCCTTTCCATTGACTCACTACACTATGACTCCCGGTATAACAGGTTTAATGCATACTATAGTGATAATGATTTAGTGAATGCCCTGGCGGATTTATCATTATTAAAAAGGAACTACCCCGATTCTGCACAGGTCAATTTTGCTTATGGCCTGGCTTATACAAAGTTGAAGGATTATTCAAAAGCAAATAAATCATTTGAGCTGGCCTTGGAGCAGGGATGGGATGAAGTAGAGATATTAATCAACAAAGGAAACCTGTCCTTTTACCAGGGGGATTTTAAAGCTGCGAAAACTGCCATAAGATTGGCTTTGAAATCGGATTCCTTACAAGGACTTGCTTATAATTCACTTGCTTTAATTGCAATTGAGGAAAATGATTCTACTGAGGCATTGAAATTAATAGACAAAGCTTTGAGGCTTGATCCAGGCCATCCTTATTTCATCAATAACAAGGGATTTATTTTGTTGGAAATCGGCCAATTTGACAAAGCCGAAATTTTGATAAATGAAAGTATTACCATTGATCCTGGAAATGCGTGGGCATATAGAAACAAAGGTATTGTATATATAAACAAGGGAAATTTTATTAGAGCTATAGATTTATTGAACCATGCTATTGAAACAGATAATCATGTAGATGATGGTTATTACTATTTAACCCAAGCATATTTTTTAAATGGTCAAAATGACCTTGCCTGTAATTCTATGTCCAAAGCAATTGAAGTAGATCCAGGGACATCAATTAAAATTGAAGGTATGATTTGCCCATAAAAATTGACAATTGCCGAAGGCAGTTATTCGATAAAGTAAACGAAATTGTGTGGTTTTGACCCTTATTCCAAGAATTTTCTGGGAGGAACTATAAATATGCTAAAATTGTAAACAATAGCAGATTTTAAGTTATTATCAATTAAAATATCAGTGCTTCTTTTTGCGTTTCCAGACAAGTTGAATGCAAGGTTAGACCTTAATCCACTTTCGATGCCAAACCATAGCCAGTCATGCAATTCCCTCTCGTATGACAAAAGGAACCGGATCTCGGTTTTTCTCAAGAATAACTCCGGGTTCTCATATGGGCCAGGATTGCTAAGGTTTAGGTTGTAATTTGTTCCTTTTAATTCAGATTTAAAGTAGAAATAATTTTTTTTATTTAAAGTGGAATATCTCAATGATGCCTTAATGGGCAATATGGATTCAAATCCAAATTGTGCATTGAATGAGTGATTTATAGATATCACGGGCAGTACTGAATTTCTACCGAAATTATGTCGATATGCAAACCCGAATGCATATGAGGTAAAATCATTCCTCTTAATTCCATAAAGTGCGGCAATAGATAACCTTAGGAATTTATTGGTAGGTAAATTACTTTTATTGTAATCCCCACTCAGTTCTGATTTCACTCTCATTAGGAAGTATTTATTCCCTATAAATGGCTTTACTAAAAATACGCTTCCTGCTATGCTTCTAAGTGGTTTTTCTTCTAGGTTTTCATAAAAGGAAAAATCAGAATTTATAGAACTCTCAAAATTGAATTCTTCAACAAAATAGTCGAAACCAATTGCCAGCTTTATATTTGGCTTTTGTAAAATTGGTGCACGTACTTTTAATTCAAATCTTTTGTTAAGCCTTACTTCCCTGTCTTCCGAGGTTCCATCTATTTTTGATTTTGATGATATTCCATAATCAGTAACAAATTCCTGTTTTATTACCAAGCCTTTACTTCTGGGCAACCCTATGACAGAAGGAATACAAAATGAGGAATCGGAACAGAACAAGATAGATTCCTGGGCAATTGATGGGATTGCCGTTAACACTATTATGAAAATTAAATAATGTTTAACAAAGGCTTTCATTTTATCATTTCTAACATTTAGTTAAACTCCATAGGCTAAAAATAATTGTCGCAATCATATAATATATTATTAAACTGAACTAGTCTGTAGATTATTGTAGATTATTTCATGAACCGAATTTCTAAGTTTTGATATTTTCGCCTCCCTCATCATAATTGAAGGTTTTTCAAGATCATCATCGCAATATGCAGAACTTTGCTTAACCCATTCAAAGTCCACCTCTTTAAATGGTATTTGCGGATCGTTAAGGAACTTCGTCCTGCTTAAAAATCTTTGATTTATTTTAAAACCAACTGATACGCTGCAATTCATATTTGGGGTGGGGTGCATTGGGTTCGCAACAGATATTATTAGATACTCTTTCTTTGAATGAATGTATTTCACCCTGTGGATTTTACAAATAGGTCGATGGTAGCTATTATTTGCCTGTAGGGTAGCTAATTCTTGTAAGATTGATATTCCACTCCATCTTTTGCATGATTTAACATCACTTAAAATGCTATATGGTTTGTGCATGCCAGAAGATTGAAAGTCTTTGGTAAAAAAAAACGTGTTATTATTAAGATCATGATTATACCTGAACAGGAACATTTCAAAAAACCTGAAATATCGAGGAATAAGATTGGAAATTCTCAACATGAACATTTCGGCATTTGAGTTATAACTTTCCATAAGGTCAATTAGCCTGTCCGGGTTGAATTTTTCATTGGTTGAAAACTCAAGCAATCCCTTTACAAACTTTTTCTCATGCAAAATAATTGCACTGGAAAAATAATAACTTTTGAAATTGTTAAGTACATGATCGAATTTTTTGCTTTCAACCCAACTGGAAGTATATGACCGGTCTTTTAGATTCAATATGTTGTATCCGATCTCTTTGCCCAGGATAAACAGGAGCTGGGCTTTGCTTATTGAACTGTTAAGCAATAACCTTGGATTATCATCAGGTATTAATAAGTATCTTAAGGATTTTAATTCTGGAAAAGCATCCAACCCTCTGTATTCTATTTGGTAACTATATTCAGTGCTTAATATTTCAGCAAACTGATCAGCACGCTCTAATCCTTTATAGTTTATATCGAAATCAAGGATAAATTTTTTGGCAAGCTTTTCAATATCTTCAAAATAATTGTCGTGTATTTCCTGGTATGATCTTAAAACAGAGAAGAAAAAATGTTCAAATCTAATATCATATGCCCTACCTATCTGAATGATGGAATTGACAAAGGCACTTAGTTTTGTAGGTGCCACGGATAAAAGTTGAAGTATATCTGCTGGTTCAATTCCAAAAAACTCGAGAGGAAGCTCGTTAAGCATATTTGAGCGGATCAATTCCGAAACAGGGGCCAGTTTTTTACCTAATTGCAGGGATATGAGTTGGTCATAGTCAACTTCCAAAGCTTCTGATATTGATATTATCTTGTCGGTCTTAGGATACTTTTTACCTTTTTCCATCTCATTTAAATATGAAATGGAAATACTGGATTTTTTTGAAAGCTGTGACAAGGAATACTGTCGATCCAGGCGATATTGACGTAGTTTAAGCCCAAATATAAGTTTAATGTTCTTCTCTGAGATGGACATAGTACGGATATTTTTGTGTAAATATCAAATATATTGATATTTAACTAATTGCGAATATTCGCCAGTAACATATTTACACTTGTTGAAACAAAGTGAAATAAAAATTTGACATTCTTTATATTTGCCGGACATGTTTCACCAAACAGTTGAGAACTTAAGAAAGAAATTATCAATGCCACTGCCAGGTGTGGTTGCCCAGAGAGAAATGGCTCCTGTTTTAACAGATCAAAATAGATTTAATCTATCGGGTAAGCAGAATGCGATTTTAGGAGGGGTATTGATTTTATTATATGCTGTTGATGACCAAATAAAGCTCCCATTGATACAAAGGCCGATATATAATGGAGTTCATAGTGGTCAGATAAGCTTTCCTGGAGGTAAAAATGAAGGGAACGAATCACTTGAAGAAACTGCTCTAAGGGAAGCTCATGAAGAAATAGGGGTGCCAATGGATAAGATTGAGGTCATTGGGTCACTGACCGAATTATTTATCCCTGCCAGCAATTTTAAGGTCCAGCCAGTAGTTGGGGTCATTTCCACACCATTTAAATTTTTGCCAGACAAACATGAGGTGGTAAAAATCCTAGAAGCCGATCTCATGGAGCTGGTTCACGATCCACGCCAAACAAAAACCATCCAGGTTCAAAGGGATAATCTTAATATTTCCATTGATGCACCTTACTTTAACGTGCAAGGGAATGTCGTTTGGGGAGCTACAGCAATGATGTTGTCAGAACTTCTCTATTTGTTAAATGATGCTAATTAACAACGAAAATAGGATTGGTTTCCTTACTTCCATGGCTTTATTTGAATGTTAGCTGTAATACATTGTAGAATAGTGCTAATTTTGATCAGTATATTCCAAACAATAATCCGATAACTATGCTTCAAAATTGTTTATCCTTATAATTATTCAGAACAAGGATTATGAACATACAAACAGAGAAATTATTTTTGATCGAACAACTTGCCAGGGTACAGGATACAGAAATTATTATTCAAATAAAGAAAATACTAAGCAAAATTGATGACCCCATTGTAGGTTATTCCATTGGCAGTCCCATTAAAAAAAAGCAGCTAATAAAAAGAATAAATGCGGCGGAAAAGCGAATAGCAAAAGGAGAGTTCATAAGCCAGGATGATGTAGAAAAGGAGGCCAGTAATTGGTAATGGATAAATGTAAAATAATCTGAGATGCTTATGCCAAAGAATCATTAAAATCCATAGTTAAATATATTTGGGAAGAATCAACTTCAGTAGCACAAAAAGTAAAGAAAGAGATTATTGAATTAGTCAGAAGCCTAAAATACCCACCCAGTCGATTTTCTCAGGAACCCTATTTGGAAGATAAGAAAGGTAATTACCGTTCTGTGAGTAAATGGTATTACAAAATCATTTATAAGGTTTCAAAAGATGAAGTTCAAATATTGGATGTGTTTCATACGAGAAAAGATCCATCTGAAATAGGAGAGCTGGATTAACTTGAATATCCCAGCTGGTCAAGGCTGTAAGCCTCCAACTTGGCACTTTCAACTAGTCACCTTCACTGGCTTGAGTTTGGTGGATGGCGGGCTTTAAACTTCCATAAGAAACATCTGAGAGATTTGATAATTGATTCTGATTAACAACGAAAATCGGATTGGTTTCCTTACTTTCATGGCTTTATTTATAAAATATGGAAACTGAAACTAATGTATTAATTACCAATGATGCCATCGTAATAGGCATATTAATGGTAGTGCTGGCGATAGTGTTCAAAACAGCCTCATCAGAATACCCTTTCTGGAAAAAATTTTACACCTATATTCCATTGGTATTTCTCTGTTATTTTTTGCCATCCTTATTTAATTCGTTTGGTGTGATTGATGGGGAGGCCTCTAATTTATATTTTGTTGCATCCAGATATCTATTGCCTACCAGCCTGGTACTTTTAACTATTAGTATTGATTTGAGAGAGATAAGGAAGTTGGGTAAAAAGGCATTGATTATGTTTTTTGCAGGGACTATAGGGATTATTGTTGGAGGGCCAATTGCGATCCTGGTCTTTTCGGTAATATCTCCAGATGTAGTTGGGGGCATTGGCCCAAATGAAGTTTGGCGGGGACTGGCTACAGTTGCTGGAAGCTGGATAGGAGGTGGGGCCAATCAGGCAGCCATGTTGGAAATATTCGGTGCCAGCCCACCCTTGTTCAGCACTATGATCGCCGTAGATGTTTTTATTGGCAATATATGGATGGCATTTCTTCTTTTTGGGGCAGGTAGATCCCAAAAAATTGATAAGTTCTTCAATGCCGATGCATCTGCCATCGAAGAAGTAAAGAGTAAAATTGAAAAATTCCGACTGAGTATTGCCAAGATACCGACATTAACTGATACCTTGTTAATCCTGGGAATTGGTTTTGGGGCAACATCTTTTTCACATCTTTTAGGGAATTACATAGCGCCATTAATTGAAAAACATGCTCCCGGATTAGAAAAATTGAGCCTGACCTCAACATTTTTTTGGCTGATAGTCATTGCAACCACCATTGGATTGGTTTTGTCATTTACAAAGGCCAGGAGATTGGAGGGCGTAGGTGCTTCCAGGTTGGGGAGCGTTATGCTTTATATATTGATAGCATCAATTGGAATGCGCATGGATCTCATGTCAATTTTTGAAAACCCGGGAATATTTGCAGTTGGCGGTTTATGGATGATAATTCATATTGTTATCTTATTAACCGTGGCAAAAATTATTAGGGCACCATTTTTCTTTACCGCCGTGGGAAGTCAGGCCAATGTTGGAGGGGCAGCATCCGCCCCGATCGTGGCTGCGGCGTTTAATCCTTCACTTGCTCCTGTTGGCGTATTATTGGCTGTACTTGGTTATGCCTTGGGTACCTACGGAGCCTGGATTTGTGGTGTTCTGATGCGGGCTGTTTCAATTTAGGGCTGTTTAATCAAACTATAAATCCACCATCCATATTTGAGCTTATTACCTGTTCTTTAGGCTATGTCGTTAATTTAATGTTACATGTTGCATGTTGCATGTTGCTGGTTCCTTGCAACTTGTAACTTAGAACGAGGCGTGAAGTGGGCTGACCTGTGTGTGAAAAAGGCTTTGCCTTTTGGCTTGTGGCAAACCACCTTCTTTGAGGGTGG
>CBDVAV010000030.1:0-14668 GCA_965372055.1 uncultured bacterium
TTACCTGTTTTGTGTCAGACCCCCGTTGGCCAAGTCAATCTGACGTGAGGGAATAGGGTAGGTAACATCTTCAGCACCAACTGTAGCGCTACCATACATGAGGGAGGCCCAGGGCATGGTTTTTTCATAGGTAAGAACCCTGTTTAGTTCTGTTACAGTATTCCCCCATCGGTTCAAATCAAACCATCTGTGACCTTCCATTCCCAGTTCCAGTTTTCTTTCCATGCGAAGGGCGTCTACTCCATTCCCAAAATTCGCAAGCGTATATAGCGAAATCTGATAGTTAGCCGCATCGGTTGTTCCATCATCTTCTTTCACAAAACCAGCCGCATTAGCAGCCCTGGCGCGCACCAGGTTTATGTTAGCTAGTGCACTGGCTAAATCTGCAGTTTCAATTTGAGCCTCGGCCAGCATTAACAGTACATCTGCGTAGCGGATCATGCGATAACCATTGGCGGTATATCCCGATGTCCAGTTACCAGTTTCGGTGGTTGACCCTAGATCTGATAATTGATATACTTGCTTCTTTGGGCTAAATGGCCCAGCGTATGTTTGATCACGGATCCAATCTTGTCCAGTATGTATGCCCCAATCCAGATAAGGAATGCCTCTCCTACCGACTGAAACATCTAACCGGGGATCTACTGCTAAAGAATTATCTTCAACCCACTTCAAATCCCAGTCTGCTGGACTGGTCAAAGGGTTATTACCGTTGTTAGGAGCCGCAGCAGTACCAGTCAACGCGACATAAGCTCTGTCAAGAAAAGGAGCTGCCGGATCACGTACTGTAACCCACTGGTCTTTTTCATAATCATCAATGACAGTGGGATCTGCATTAGTATCTTCCCACAGTGGGCCGGCTGAAATTCCCTGATCCCGTAAATCAGCAAGAGCATCATTATATTGACCGGGAAGCATAGGCAGTCCACCTGAAGTTCTGAACGAGTTAATAAACTCCTGGGTGGCCTGGTGGAAACCACAGCACTCTCCGGGAGATCCACCATTGGCTTTATAAGGGAAATTCAATACTTCACCCCATCCGCCATTCCAACCTCCGGAGCCGTCATTTACAGAATATTGTATGGTGTACACCGATTCAATTCCATTTCGGTCTCCAATATTGAATATTTCACCATAAGTCGGCGCAAGGCCAATGGGTGAGCCATCGGGTTTTGTTCCAGTGTTTACAACATCCTGAAGCAGGGTTTTTGCCGCTGCATAATCCCCCATCATTTGCATTTGTGCTTTGGCAAGAAGTACTTTTGAAACAGTACCGTTAAACCTTCCTATCTGTACCATGTCATTGGGCAAAGTAGTACCTTCCGTTAAGTCGGCGATGATGTTTGCCCTTATGTCCGAGGTATTGGTCAGGGTTGTTTGATCGGTAGTTTCATCTACGTAAGGAACCATTTCCCACATCCTCCATGCTTCAAAATGAAACCATCCCCGTAGCACCCTGGCCTGTTTGGTAAATGAATCGGCAGTTGCTTGGTCAATTGTACCATCTGCCAGAGCTTGGACCGTTACTTGGATAACAGCGTTAGTTCTGGATATGGCCTCATAAGCAGATCTCCATTTAATGTTAATGTATGGATTTGTTGCCGCTTCACTAAAGGTTTGAATGGGGTTGATATCAGGCTGGTCACCTGAATCTGTACCCTTGTTCCCTTCCATGCCCCTGATACTGCCAAACACCCAGTTTGAAGAGGCAGCTTCCCAACCAAATCCCATATTAGCGGTTCCGTCAAGCAAGGAATATGCTCCAATCAATAGGGCATCAACTCCATCTGCAGTCGCCAAAACACCCACATCCAAACTTCCTTTCGGCTTTACCTCCAGGAACTCGTCTTTGCAGGAATAAAGCACTGCAAATACAGTGATGATTATTAATATTTTACTAATCTTTTTCATGTCTAATTATTTATATTTTTCCCATTAATTATATTCCAATATTCAATCCAAAAATAAACTGCTTCACAGTTGGGTAATTACCACGGTCAATCCCGAAATCGCGGTCATCACCGGCCAATTCAGGGTCAAGTCCTGAGTAATCGGTAGAAGTGAAAAGGTTCACTCCCTGGAAGTAAACCCTAACAGTCCCCAAACCAAGATTGTCCAGGATATTTTGTGGTATGGTATACCCGATTTGCAGGTTTTTCATCCTCAAATAAGATCCATCCTCAATGTAATAACTGGTAGACTGGGTATTGGTTGAGAAATTGGACTTGTTGGATGCCTTCGGTGTGGTTGCACCAGTATTGGAAGGTGTCCAACTGTTGTTCAATAGATTCTCACTCTTCTGACCTTGAAATGAAGGCCAGAAATCAACCCACCATAAATTCCAATTAAATATGTCATTACCTTGAGACCCATAAAAGAAAGTAGTGAGGTCAAAGTTCTTATAAGTAAATGTAAGGTTAATACCATAGGTGAAATCAGGATTTGGATCCCCTATAAATGTTCTGTCATCTGGATCAATCACGCCATTTGGATCAAGGTCTGCATATCGGAAAAATCCTTCTTCAGCCCCATCCTGGGTGGCAGCCCCCGAAACTTCCGCAGAAGTTTGAAACAGGCCCGATACTTGATATCCATAAAAAGAGGATATTGGACTACCGATCTCATTTCTTGTGAAGGAGCCAATCCGTGAACCTACATCATTAGGAAATTGATCAAAGAAGGTAACCCCAAGTTCTTCAGCCAACGCAGTAACTTCATTTTCATACGCGGAAAAAGTGAGATTGCCTTCAAATCCAAAATCACTCCACTGATTTCTATAAATCAACTGTAGATCGATACCGGTGTTCTCCATTTCAGCAATATTGACAAATGGCACGGTTGCAGCCCCAGCAGTACCGGGCAGTTCAGGATTGTACAATAAGTCATCTGTTACTTTGTTGTACCAGTCAAAAATCACTTCAATTTTGTTGTCCATTAAACCCGCATCAAACCCGATGTTAGTGGTTGTATTGGCCTCCCACACTGCAGCGGGGTTACCAATTCGAGTCGGTCGAAAACCCTGTAGGGAAGAAGTTCCAGAGCCAGTAAGGTCATAGTTTGATGTAGAAGCTGAACCTCCATACAGGAAGAACTGGTTCTCTGAATCCAGGGCTCCCTGGTTACCCATTTGGCCCCAACCCGCTCTCAGTTTCAGGTCTGTGATAAAATCTACCCCTGAAAGGAATGACTCTTCACTAAGACGCCATGCAGCAGCAAATGAAGGAAATACACCAAATTGGTCATCAGTGCTAAATTTAGAGGAACCATCACGACGAACGGTTGCGCTCAGGTAATATTTACTTTGATAGGAATAATCCCCCCTAAAGAACTGGGAAGTCAATGTAGTAGGTGTAAGTGCACTGGAGTTGGCATTTTGAATGTTTGCGCCAGAATTCAACGTACGGAAATCAAGGTCAGTTGAGAAGTAGGTGTTCCTTTGAGCAGAAAGATTCCGCCCAATATCAAACTCCACCGCCTCATAGCCAGCAACTGCCAGTATATGATGATCTTCCCCAAGATCTTTATCAAAGGTCAAAGTATTGGTCCATACCCAATCTTTCCTGAAAGATGATCTTTCAGTAAAATTAGGGGTGGCTTGGTTTTCAGAATTTTCAAAGGTAGCAGAGCTAAAGTCTGTCTCATGTCTATTCTTGGAAGTACCTCCAAAAGTAGTTCTAAAGTTCAATCCCTCAATGATTTCAACATCGGCATATAAACTTCCTATTAAACGAATATCAAAATCTGTATCATCCTTGTCCCTAAACAGATCAGCCACTGTGTTACCACCATTGCCCAGTCTTGGAGCAAGTCCTGTTCCGCCAAATTCCCCTGGCACATAATTATGTGATATACCCGTAACAGCCTGATCCATGATAACAGGAATAATGGGCTGGGTCCTGTAAGATCCCATTTGAATGGGACTGCCTTCAGCCAAATTCGTCACTCCGTTGCCATTGCGATGGGAGATTGAGAGGTTCTGCCCTATTTTAACCCGGTCGTTCAAAAATTCATACTCTGAGTTAAACCTTAAGTTATACCTTTTGTTAAAAGTATGGTTTACGATACCATCCTGTTGGAAATAGCCTAATCCAGCAAAGAATTTTGCATTATCAGTTCCACCTGAAAGCGATATGTCATGGCTAGTAATTAATGCATTGTCTGTAAATGCATCGTACCAATCGGTATTGGCGGCCCAGCTCGGTAGGGTAGGGCTGCCAGAAGATGGCCCATAGATGGGGTGGGTTTCAACCGTCCCATCATTGGCATAAACCAAAAACTGGAGATCTGCATACCCCTGAGTCCCAAGTAGGCCTTCAGGTCCATCGCCAGGATTTTGAGAACCAATATAGGCGTTATAGTTTACAGAGATACCGGCTTTGCCTTTTTTAGTGGTTACTATGATCACACCGTTGGATGCCCTGGAACCATAGATTGAAGCGGCACCATCTTTTAGTA
Organism: uncultured bacterium; assembly: GCA_965372055.1. Lineage (GTDB taxonomy): Bacteria > Bacteroidota > Bacteroidia > Cytophagales > Cyclobacteriaceae > CBDVAV01. Next base: position 4,456 of record CBDVAV010000030.1, read on the forward strand.
CAGATATAGACTCGACATTATTGGGGCTCAGAGTGGATATGTCTGTAGTAGGCACACCATCCACAACATATAACGGATCGTTGTTAAGAAAAGATCCAAACCCCCTGATCCTTACTTTAGATGTTTCCCCTGGCTCTCCACTCCCAAGTACGGTAACCCCTGCAACACGGCCTTGCAACTGGTTGCTGACATTTCCTAAAGGGATAGCATTGAGTTCCTTTGCTCCAACAATCCCTACGGATCCGGTTAAATCCTTTTTCTGTTGCGAAGCATAACCTGTCACAACAATCTCCTGTAGTTGAGTAACATCCACTTCAAGGGTAAGGTCAATGATGCTGCGGTTACCAACGGTTATCTCTTGGTTTTCATATCCAATAAATGAAAAAATAAGAACATCCGTATCTCCAACACTAAGGGAATATTTTCCATCAACATCAGAAACTGTTCCGGTGTTGGTGCCTTTAACCAGGATGGAAACACCAGGCAATGGCGAATTATTAATACCATCAAGTATAGTACCGGACACTTGCCTTTCTTGTCCATATGTTATGGAGCAAAAAAGCGACAAAATGGCTGTCATTGAAATCCTTCTAAGCCATTTAAATTTCGTAAATAATTTTGTCATACTTTTTAAGTTTTGATTTTTGAAAATGTTTATTGACATATAATTACCAGTAATTATATGCTTGGTTGAGCGTTTAAATTAAGTGAGTGAAAAATATGCTTAGTAAATTTCGGCTAAATGATTAGATAACAGGGGGTTGAATCTCACAAAAAAGGAGGGTATTTGTCACACCATATCTTAGGGAATAAACTGGTTTCACTATTTATTGATTGCCAGGGATTTACTTTGAATTGATTCGTTTTTTGAATACTCTGATGGATTGATGCCGAACTGCTTTTTAAAACAATCCCTAAAATACTGGAGGTCATTGAACCCTACTTCATAGGTTACCTCAGCTATTGTATGTTGCTTTTGCTTAATTAGTTGGGCAGCCCGTTTCAACCTGATGGTACGAATAAATTCATTGGCTGAATTACCTGTTAAAGCTTTTAACTTTCGATAAAGTTGCATACGGCTAAGACCTACTTCCCTGCCGAGAAGCTCAACATTTAATTCGGGATTTGACATATTTTTCTCAATACATGCCAAGGAATTATTTAACAGTGCTTGGTCATTTGGAGCAATGTAGATTTCTTTTGGCTCTAAATTCTGCATTTTAGCACTTGTAAAATGCTCGTGCAACAAATCCCTTGATTTCAATAGGCTTTGTACCCTTACTTTTAAGATTTTTACATCGAAAGGCTTTATTATGTAGTCATCTGCCCCCTGTTCCAGAGCTGTAATTTCATTGTTCAATCCGGCTTTTGCCGTAAGTAAAATAAATGGTATGTGACATGTTCTTTTATCGTTTTTAAGCAATTTGCACAACTCAAACCCATCCATCTCAGGCATCATTACGTCCGAAATGATTAAATCAGGGATTTCTTTAATAGCTGTTTTGTGGCCTTCTTTACCATTCTCTGATTCGATTATACAATAGTCCGATTCCAAATTTTCCCTTAAATAAGAACGTAAGTCTTTATTGTCTTCAACGATAAGAATTATCGGTGCATTATCATTAGCTTTTAGTTGGGTGATATTCTTCTCTGATACAGATTTTTCATTACCATTTTCTTCCAATCCAATAATTCTTACGGTTTCACTTAGCTCATCTTTAATTTGAATAATTTCAGATGGTTCTAAATGATCCTTACCAAGCGGAAGCAACACCTTAAAAGTACTGCCCTGACCATTTCGGCTATGAACATTGATTTTTCCTTTATGCAACTCAACCAGTTCTTTGGTTATGGATAAGCCAATCCCCGTACCTTCTTGCATGTTATTACTCTTACAATCGACTTGATAAAATCTGTCAAATATATGTTTAACGAGATCTTCCGGGATTCCTATTCCGTTGTCCTTTATGGCGATTTCAAGGTAACCCTCCTCAACAATTTGGCCTGGGCTTTCATTAAATTCAGGGTTAACTTTGGAAATTGAAAGGTTTACTACACCATTCTTTGGAGTAAATTTGAAAGCATTGGAGAGCAAATTTATTATGATCTTTTCAAGTTTATCCCTATCGAAATAGACAAATAAAGGTTCTTTTGAAAAGGATGAAATAAATACTATCTGACGTTGTTCAGCAAGGGAGGTAAAAGAAGCACTAATTTCTTTAAGAAACTTAATAACATTCGCTCTTGAAGCCTCAAGCTTCATATTCCCAATCTCCAATTTCGATAAATCCAACAATTGGTTAATCAAGCGGGTAAGTCGTTGAGCATTTTGAATTGCCACCTTCAATTTATCCGCAGAATCCCTATTCGACTCATTAGTGTATAATGAATTAAGGTGTCCAAGAATAAGGGTAAGAGGTGTCCGTAGTTCGTGTGAAATATTTGCATAAAAGCGGGTTTTCAACTGATCAATTTCTTTTAAATGGGTCAACTCTAAATGTTCCAGTTTTAAATTAGTTTTCAATCTTTCCCGGTTGATAACTAATTGTCTTAAACCAAACAATATAAACACAGCAAATAGGAAATATATTACCCGTGCCCACCACGTATTCCACCAAGGGGGCAAAATTATCACTCTTATTGAAGATCCTTCATCGTTCCAGAGGCCATCGTTGTTTGACCCTTTCACTTTAAACACGTATTCCCCGGGATTCAAATTAGTATAAGCTGCAGTTCGCTGGGTCCCGACATAGTTCCATTCATCTTCGAACCCCTCCAGTTTATATGCATAATTATTCCTTTCAGGATGTGTATAACTCAAAGCGACAAACTCAAAGCTAAAAACTGATTGATCGTGTCTGAGTATAATTTTCTTAGTCTCACTAATATGCTTCTGTAACACGGAATTTGTTCCTCCGATAGATAATGATTTGTTGAACAGTTTAAAATCAGTGATTTCAATGGGGGGAATATATTGGTTATCAGATAGGCTGTCGGGATGAAATACATTAAATCCATTTATTCCCCCGAACCACATTCTCCCTCCCCTGTCTTTCAAGAAAGCCCCCCTGTTGAATTGGTTATCCTGTAGACCATCATCAGTTTCATAATTTTTGTATGATTTGATCCGGGGATTGAATTGACTGATCCCTTTGTTGGTACTTAACCAAAGATTATTGCCTGCATCTTCAAGGATGCCATAAACGACATCGTTAGGCAGTCCATCGGTTTCACGAAAAGCAGTAAAAGATCCGGTTTCCCTGTCTAACAATGCAAGTCCTCCCCCATATGTTCCAAGCCAAAAATTATTGTTGATGTCTTCATGAAATGCCACTACACGATCATTGCTAAGGCTGAATTCATCATTATCCTCACGTACATAACGAATAAAAGAACTGTTATCCCTATTGAATTTGTTTACCCCTCCTGTTGTTCCTATCCATAAGTCACCGTAACTATCTTCATAAATAGCCCTTATGGTATTTTCACTTAGGCTTTTGGGGTTCTCGGCATCATGTTGAAATCGGGTAAACTCACTGGTTTCCTTGTTTAATAAACCAATGCCACTTCCATTGGTTCCAATCCAAATATCACCTCTACCGTCTTCGTAAACAACCCATACGGAATTATCGTTAATACTCTTATTATTATTTTCATCGTATTTATAGTGATCAAATTTTTTATTTTTTACATTGAAACGGTTTAATCCCCCGGTAAATGTGCCAATCCACAAATCTCCTTTATCATCTTCAATAACTGACAATACCACGTTATCGCTTATACTATTCGGATCATCCTCATCATGTTTGTAATAAACAAATTTGTTATTTTCTATATCAAAATAATTGAGTCCGCCACCATCTGTTCCAATCCAAAACCCTCCATATTTGCTTTCACAAATTGATAATACCGAAGGGTTGCTCAACCCTTTATTATTATCCTGATTGTATCCATAATAAAGTAATTTTTCATCATCATTATGAATAACATTAACACCTCCAGTATATGTGCCAATCCACAAACCACCTTTTCTATCCTCATAAATATTACGGATTACATTATTGTTTATACTTTGCTTAAAGCCATCATTTTTGTAGTGATGGAAAACTCTGTTTTCCCTATCGAATAAGTTTAAACCACCTCCGTCGGTTCCAACCCAGAAATTCCTATTAGTATCCTCAAAAATTCCCCAAACACGATCATTGCTTATGGTGGTAATATCTTCTTTGTTATGTCGAAACACTTTAAAAACTTCATTATTTCTGTCAAATAAGTTCAATCCTCCACCTTCCGTACAAATCCACAAATCTCCAGATTGGTCTTCAAAAATTGACCTCACAACATTATTGCTTAAACTGTTAATACTGTTTTCATCATGTTTATAATTTTTGAATAGGTTTTTCGAATAATCAAATTTGTTGTACCGCCCCCCCAGAGTACCAATCCATAAAGTCCGTTGAGGATCTGCAGACATTACCCATACCGTGTTATGACTTAAACTGTTCGCGTTGTTAATATTATGTTTGAACTGTACAAAGGTGCCCTTGTTCTTATCAAATAAATTAAGGCCACCTCCATCAGTGCCTATCCAAAACCTACCTTTACTATCCTCAAAAATTGAAAAGACTGAATTATGAGACAAGCTATTTTTATCACTATCATCATGCTTGTAATGAATAAAACTGTCTTTCTCGCTATCGTATAGGTTTAACCCTCCACCTTGTGTACCTATCCATATTTTTCCTTCTTGATCCTCAAATAATGAATAGACTGCATTACTGTTTAGGCTTCCAGGATCATTATGGTTATTCTTATATATTATAAATTCATAACCATTGTATTTATGAAGTCCGTCTTGGGTTCCAAACCACATAAAACCTTTATGGTCTTGTAAGATACAGTTAATAGAATTTTGGGAAAGCCCTTTAGTGATATACTTAAATTTAATATTTGGGGGGCCATTTAGTCCCTGACCAAACCCCGAAATCATTCCAAAAAGAACAATGGCGGTTATTACGAGTTTTATAAATTTTCCCCGATCACTCTTATCCATAGCTAAAGGAAACAATGAATTATCCTTGGTGAGAGGATAATTTCAAATCATAAATTAATGATTTAATTGTCCATTTACAAATGGTATTGGGGGAATGGTACCTGGAGGAATAAAAGTGTCAACACTATCTATTGTTATCTACATCCTCATTTAATACCAAAAGAAAGTTGGCCTAGAGGTAGCCAGGGATTCACAAAATCATATCAAACTATAAAAAAAACTCTAATTGCACTCATTATCTTTTATCTAGAGTGGTGATTATTTTGTTTGGAAACAGATTTTAGAGTAGTAAATTTAGATTAGAAATATTATTGATCACTTTTTATGAGATAAGAATACTTTGCCATGTCATTGATGCGATCTTCAAACCCTACCCTAACAAACACTATTTATACAAAGGAAGCTGCCTTGGCAGGCGATCAAACCATGACCATACAGGGAACTGTAAACAAAACATTTATTTTACTGTTTTTGGTAATGTTTCCCGCGAGCCTTGTTTGGGCACAATATTTTCAAGGTGCCAATATTAATGGTTATACAGTCGCTGGTGGCATCGGAGGATTTATAGTGGCGATTATTACTGTATTTAAAAGAGCATGGTCTCCTGTTACTGCACCCATCTACGCAGTTCTTAAAGGATTAATGCTAGGAGGGATATCGGCATTCTTTGAATCCATGTACCCAGGAATAGTTATTCAGGCAGTTGCCCTTACTTTTGGCACTTTATTCTCATTGTTGGCAGCATACAAGTCTGGATGGATAAAAGTAACTGAAAATTTTAGACTTGGGGTTTTTGCCGCAACCGGAGCTATTGCTTTAATTTATTTCGCCACCTTTATTTTGGGAATGTTTGGGGTAAATATGCCCTACATCCATGGTAGCGGGCCAATCGGTATTGGGTTTAGTTTGGTGGTAGTGGTAATTGCGTCCTTAAATCTTGTAATGGATTTTGATTTCATCGAAAGCGGGGCCGAAAACGGAGCACCGAAATATATGGAATGGTACAGTGCTTTCGGGCTGATGGTTACCCTAATATGGCTTTATATTGAATTTTTAAGGCTGTTGAGCAAACTCAGGAGATAAGTTAGAAAACCTCCATAATTTCTTCCAAACCTATACTTCTTGAAGCCTTAATCAATATCAATGAGTCCTCTATTGGATTTTCCCTCAAATGCTCTATTAATGAACCTGTGGACAAGAACCATTTAGCCTCAGGGTTAATATATGCTGCCTCCCCGATCAATTTTCCGCATAAAAAGACTTGGTCAAATCTGGGATCAACAGTTTTTTCAACCAAAAGTCGATGCTCTTCCTTAGTTAACTCCCCCAACTCGTTCATATCGCCAATGATCAGGACTTTCCGCGAAGAAACCATTTCATAAATATTTTCTAAAGCAACTTTCATAGAAGATGGATTGGCATTGTATGCATCTAGAATTATGGTATTTGTCCCTCTTCGGATCAATTGTGACCGATTTTCTTTAAGCTCAAAATTTTGCAAAGCTTCAATCGCTTTTGCTTCATCGATTTCAAAATACTTTCCTATACATAACGCTGTGGCTATGTTTGCAAAATTATAATCCCCTAATAGTTTAGTCATTACCACGGCCCCTGATTCTGTTTCTATTTCCAGAAAGGGATGCTTGTCCTTTAATTTACAGGAATAGAAATCACCTTCATAGGGATAATAATAAGGTGAGTTAAAACGGCCTCCCATTTTTACCAGAAGTGGGTCATTGGAATTGATAAACACTTTTCCATGATGGTCAAACAAATAATCATAAAGCTCACCCTTGCCTTTTATCACACCATCCAGGCCTCCGAAACCTCCGGTATGGGCTTTACCAATGTTGGTGATCAGTCCATGGGTTGGCCTGGCAATCCCGCACAACGTAGAGATTTCACCAAGATGATTGGCCCCTATCTCTATGATGGCCATTTCGGTGTCTTTTGGCATGGATAACAAGGTAAGAGGCACACCTATATGGTTGTTCAAATTACCAATTGTAGTGGTGGTTTTATACTTTTTAGCAAGAATAACAGACAACATTTCCTTGGTGGTTGTTTTACCGTTTGAGCCTGTAATTGCTATTACGGGGATTTCAAAGGTAGACCTGTGATAAGCCGCCAGTTCCTGTAGGGCTTCAAGTGTATCCTCTACAAGGTACAATTTATCGCTCTTGGCCAAGTCCTTGTCACCGACTATTGCTACTTTAGCCCCGGCATCAAGTGCTGCCAGGGCAAATGAATTAGCATCATAATTCTCCCCTTTCAACGCGAAAAACATATTTCCTTCTCCTATTGTCCTGGAGTCGATACTTACGCCAGTACTTTCCTTATACCACTGATATAATTCCTCGATTTGTGCCTTATCCATCAATCAAATATATATTATCATTTGCTGTGAAATAGATAATAAAGCCATTTCTTATCTTCAAATTAACCTGAAGGGACAAAACTAAAAGTTTGGGTATAAATTTTGACTTGAATCAATTAATACTGAATCCGTCCGCATCCAAATGCACGGGAAACTTCTTTCTATATTGATCAAGGCTGTCATAATTAAGCTCCTCGGTATGAATAACCTCTTCGCCTTTATTGAAAAACAGTGCCTCCCCCTTTGCATTGTACACTGACGAATGTCCATTATAGGCAATGCCCAAACCGTCCTTCCCTACTCTGTTTACTCCCACGCAATAGCAGGAGTTCTCCACTGCCCTGGCTCCCAAAAGAATATCCCAAGCTTTGGAACGTGCCTGTGGCCAGTTTGCAATGAAAATCATCAGATCATAGGCTAATGTGCCATCTTCCATTTTGTAATTCCTGCCCCAAACGGGAAAGCGTAAATCATAACACACTAGTGGGCATATTTTCCATCCCTTCCACACTTTAATTAACAATTCATTGCCTGCCGCATAATGTTGATGTTCATTGGCCATGCGAAACAGGTGCCTTTTATCATAAGTCTCGTAACTCCCATCTGGCTGCATCCAAATCAGCCTATTATAAAAGCTATCTTGTTCTTTGATTATAACACTCCCTATTATCAATGCTCCTATCTGGGCTGCCTTATTCTTAATCCACTGGAATGTTTTTCCCTCCATTTCTTCTGCTAATAATTCAGCTTCCATACTAAACCCAGTATTAAACATTTCGGGCAGCACTATGATATCGGTATTGGTAGTAATTCCTGAGATTTTTTTCTCAAACATTGAAAGATTGGCATCTACATCGTGCCAATGATTGTCAGATTGGATGAGGGTAATTTTCAGATTTTGCATAGGATATGTGCAGCTTTCTCCAAAGTATCTTCACTTTTTGCAAAACAAAACCTCAGTATCTTATCGTCCTTGCCATCTTCATAAAATACTGATATAGGTATGGAGGCCACACCATGTTCTTTGGTAAGTTTTTCTGCCATTTCCATATCGCCCAGATCTGAGATGTTCTTGTAAGATAACAATTGAAAATAAGTACCATAACATGGAATAATTTCAAAGCGGGAATCTTTTACCAGGCTCTGAAAGATGTCCCTTTTTTCCTGGTAAAACTCGGGGAGATACTTATAATTATCGGGATTACCGGCAAACTTCGCCAAGCCTATTTGCATGGGGGTGCTCACGGTGAAAACCACAAATTGATGTACTTTTCTGATTTCTTCTGTTATCCAGTCCGGTGCCACTATATAGCCGATCTTCCAACCAGTGGCATGAAAGGTTTTTCCGAACGAATATATGACTACACTTCTCTCTGTTAGATTCTTCCTTCTCAACACACCCTGATGGGTAATTCCATCAAATATGATATGTTCGTATACTTCGTCGCTCAGTATTATAATATTGGTGCCTTTTACGATTTCTGCAAGAGAGATCAAATCTTGTTCCGATAAAACCGCGCCTGATGGATTTTGCGGTGAATTGATCATGATCATTCTGGTTTTATCATTGATGGCAAGCTTTACTTTTCCCCAATCGATAGAAAAGTCAGGTTGCTTTAAGGAAATGTGTACGGCCTTGCCACCGCTCAGGTGAATTGTTGGGGCATAGCAATCATAGGCAGGGTCAAACAGGATTACTTCATCCCCAGGATGTACCAATGCGGTGATGGTTGAATAGATTGCCTCCGTTCCACCAGCAGTAACTGTAATTTCCTTGTCAGGATCTGCAGTGTGTTGATATGAATCATATAGCATCATAGCAATGCTTTCCTTTAGCTGCAGTATTCCAGGCATTGGTGAATATTGGTTGTGCCCTGTCACCATGGCTTCGTTTATATTTGCTATCAGTTCAGAAGACACATCAAAGTCAGGAAATCCTTGGGAGAGGTTAATGGCGTTGTTATCATTGGCCATTTTTGACATGATGGCAAATATCGTGGTGCCGACATGTGGAAGTTTGGATTTAATACTTTCCCTGGATATCAAACTGCTTTCTTTTTTAGAGGTGCCAGAATAGGGTAAACCGTTTTTACATCTCCTTTGGTAATATCGGCCAGTTTACCTTTGAGTATTCTTCTTTTAAACGGGGTGAGGTGATCAATGAAAAGTACTCCTTCGATGTGATCATACTCGTGTTGAATTATCCTGGCTTTTAATCCTTCGTATTTCCCCTCCTGCTCTTCCCAATTTTCATCAAGGTATTTTATCTTTATTTTATTGGGTCTCGTCACATCATCCCTGATGTGGGGAATGCTCAAGCAACCCTCCTCGTAAACCCAGTCCTCATCACTCACCTCAACAATTTGCGGATTTATGAAGATCTGTTTAAAATCCATCATATCCTCATCTTCAGTTCCAGCACCATCAACCACGAACATGCGTATACTTAACCCTATTTGCGGAGCTGCCAAACCTATTCCACTGGCATTTTTCATGGTTTCAAACATGTCTTCACTCACCTGCATTACATCTACAGTATCCTTCTCTATGGCTTTAGCCCTTTCTTTTAATACTGGATCACCATAAACTACAATCGGATATATCATCGGTTGCCTTTTTCTAAATACGACTGTAAAATAATTGTTGCACTTATTTTGTCAACATTTTCTTTCTTCCTTCTATCTTTCTTTTTCATTCCCCCACTCACCATTGCAGCAACCGCAATTTTCGAGGTATATTTTTCATCTTCCAAAGATATTTGTTTATCGGGAAACCTTCGCTGC